>JBAUJD010000436.1:0-8426 GCA_049683515.1 Thermosynechococcaceae cyanobacterium
ATTGCTCGTAATTTAGCGCTCAATCTGTATCGGGATATGGGCTTTGATAATATGGCTCAAGCGCAACGCCACTCAGGCTTTGGACTCAAAACTCTTACCTCTTTATTTAGAATGAAATAGCCCTGCATTTTGATTATGTCTCAGCATACCGCTGAACTCCCTTCACCCTAGTCCTCTGATCCGGTCTTTGGCTATCCCATCCCCAATGATCCGGAACCAAAATTTCAGGCTTTAATTTGGTTGACGAACCGAGTCATGGCCTACTGCACCCAGTATGAGCAGGTCTCGACCCAGTCCTTTCCAATTGAGTAAAGGAGGGAGTTTCGGATATGCTATTACCTTAGGTATTTTATCAACAACAGACACAGTGAAGGTCACCAGAATGATCATCCAAAATCTTGATTTTCCAATGGTACAAATTAAAGAATTGTGCGATCGCTGGGGGATCAAAGAATTTGCGTTGTTTGGATCTGTTCTAAGAGATGATTTTCGACCTACCAGTGACATTGACATACTGATCACATTTACGCCCGATGCGCGCAAGGGGTTGCTGACTCTAGCTCGAATCAAGCATGAATTAGAGGATCTGCTGGGACGAAATGTAGACATTTTAACGAAGAAGTCTATTCAGCAAAGCCAGAATAATGCTCGTCGCCACACCATCTTGACATCGGCTCAAGTGCTATATGTCGCGTGATCAACAATCCATTCAGGATATGTGGAATGCAGCCCAAGAGATCCTCTGCTTTACAGCAGAGATGAACTACGCAGCTTTAGAATCTGATCGCCGGACTCAAGCTGCCGTACTCTACGAAATTGTCGTCATCGGGGAAGCTGCGAACCGATTATCGCCTGAGTTTCAAGCAAACCATCCCACGATTCCCTGGAAAGATATCATCGGCATGCGCAATATTCTGGCGCATCAATACGACAAAGTCGATTCTGAAGTGGTGTGGGATGCCGTTTGTCAGGATATTCCTGAATTAATTGCGCTGCTACACTCCCTACTCTCTGTATAAGGCACAGCTCTCTTGTAGAGTGACAAATCCCTGCAACCTTTTGTCATCAGGAAATTTTAAGAGTTTTTGTATGAAGACGCCTAGAGTTTGACCGTCCAGCCTGACTCGCACGTGGATGGGCTGAAGCCACCATGCCCTGCTGGCCTTATGCCAATGGTTGAGTAACAACAGCCGTGCAGGATGCCTGCAGGACAACGAGCATCAACGGGAGGCCACGGGTAGAAAAGCCTAAAATTTGATGGAAGCTTAGAGTAATGACTGACACGTGAATGAAGACCTTTGCAAAAGAATCCAAGACGCATTCGCTGGCGTGACGTTAGGCAATGGAGTCGGCCTACAGCAGGCACAGGGGCTAGACGATTACGATGACGAGGCCACCTGTAACCGCTATCGTGACACCGATGAAAAGGACGATTGGAGCCAAATCTCTGTCGAAGCGTTAAATCGCTGCAACAGCAGCCTCAGCTTTTTCGATGCTGAAGGCATGAGATTTCATCTCCCTGCCTATCTGATCGCAGATCTACAAGGAGCTTATCACTTTGATTTGATCTTTTGCCTTGCCTATCTCAATGATTACAGCATCAGTCAATTTGCACTTCTCTCTGAAGCACAGCGGAGCGCTGTCAGAGCGTTTCTACTGCACATCGCAGAACAGCCTGACTCTGATTTTGACCGCCCGCACATCACTCGCGCCCTTAATGAATACTGGACCTAGAAATGAGCCAGATATCCGCCATCGATCGCTAGAACTTGCCCTGTAAAGACTGTGGCATGGCATCAAATGCCTGTTCCTCTAAGATCAGGTAAGCATCGATATCAGAACGATTAGCTAGGTAGAAGGTGATTGCACCGTATACCTTCTCTAAATCGAGTAAAGGATAGGCTTGAGCAATGCTTTCAGGAAGGAGACCTTTGCGGAAAGCATACACAATAGAATCCAAAGAAATTCGAGTACCAATAATCCAGTACCCCTGTTTTTTGAACTCCACATATGGCTTCGTTGCAACGGCAGTCATAGACTTGACCTGGGATGTATCCCTAAATCATACCAATTGGATCCATAGATTCTGGACTTAAAAATGAGAGAGATACCCACCATCGACCGCTAGAACTTGCCCCGTAATGTAAGAGGCTGCTGGAGAAGCCAAAAAGACAACGGCTCCAGCCACTTCTTTTGGTTGTCCCCACCGTCCGAGAGAGGTTCGTTTTTTTAACCACACCGCCAGCTCAGGATCGGCAACGGCATCAGCATTGCTTTCTGTGGCAAAGAAGCCTGGAGCAACGGCATTGACCGTGATCCCAAATTCTCCGAGTTCAGCCGCTAGTACACGGGTAAGTGCTTCTAATCCCCCTTTTGCTGTTGTATAGACAGCATCACCGGCATCGGCAATAGGTCCAGCAATGGAGGTGATGTTGATGATCCGTCCTTCTCTTTTTGCCCTCATCAATTTTGCGGCTTCCCGTGAAAGATGAAATGGGGCAATCAAGTCCGTATTGATGAGCCGACGCACATCATCCATTTCAAACTCAAAGAGTGGGCGGCGATCGCGCATTCCCACATTGTTGACGAGAATATCTAAGCCACCGTAATCTTGCTCAATTTCAGCAAGCGCATTATGCACCGCAGCTTCATCGGCGACATCAAATAGCAACGGCGAAGCGGAGCCGCCGTTTTGCTCAATCGCGATAATAGCTTGATCAACAGAACGCCGACCATTGAGAACAACGTGAGCGCCAGCTTTCGCAAGCAACTGAGAGATCTCTAAGCCCAGACCCCGACCGGAACCCGTGACCAAAGCAATTTTTCCGGTCAGTGAGAATTCAAGTATTTCCAAGGTCTATGACTCCAGCAAAGCCCTTATTGATAGGCTTGCCCACATTGCTGCGCGGTGCCAATCGCGATCGCTTTGAGACGATTGGGCATCAGGCGTCCACACACATAGCTGACCTGTGCGATTGTCGGTCGATCTGCGCCATAGACATAGGCATAGGGATCAATCGCCTTCCCTTGTTTATAAATGCCATAGTGCAGGTGCGGCCCCGTAGAGCGCCCCGTACTGCCCATATAGCCCAAAAGCTGACCCCGCTCCACTTTAGTACGGGGTTTAACCACAGACCCAGAGAGGTGAGCGTAGAGGGTCTGAAAACCGTACCCGTGATCGACGACAACGTAATTACCATTCTGGCGACCGGAACGGGCGCGCTGCACGACGCCTGACGCAGTGGCGTAAATTGGCGAACCGTGTGGCCCCACCAAATCAATACCTTCATGAAAGTCTGTACCGTGACCAAAGGGATTATGGCGCGGACCAAACTCAGCCGAGACCCCAGCCCGTTGAATCGGGACACCCCGAGGGCTAGCGGCTTCACGAGTAGATCGCTCTTCAATGAGGAGCTGCAGTCTTTCTTCACGGGCTGCTTTTGCCTGCAGCCATTGCTGCTGACGCTCTGATTGAAGCACCGATCGCGCTTCAATCAGTTGCTGCTGTTTCGCTTCGTGGGCGGCCTTGGCGTTGAGGAGCTTCTGTTGCTCTTGTTGCTGGGCGCTGAGGTCTTCCTGCTGTTGTCCGGCATCGCGGGCCGTCTGTTTTTCGATTAACTCTCGCAGGACAGGCTCTCGGATCGGTTTGGGTTCCGTTAGCGCTTGTTGCATCGCATTGCGGGCCGCTTTCTCTTCCTTTAGCCGTTGTAGGGCAATGGTCAAACCATAATCAGAGGATTGAGCCTCAGGGAGTTTCTCAGGGAGCTTAAAAATATAGAGATCTTGATCGGAGTCTGGAATACTGGCTGTTCCCTGCCCTGTATTCAATGGGAGCCGATGTTTACTCAGAGCGGTGTCTAGCGTGGGCAGCGCGGCGACGGCGAGAGCGGCACTTCCCAAAAAATAGGGCGCTGCAGAGCAAACGACCTTCTTAACGAGTTGAACGTGGTTATAAGGCAAATCAACAATCCTCCAATCCCTTGTGGTTTGGCCCCTTGAGCAAATGCAATGTAAATTATGAATAGTTCTAGTATGAGCTGACCTTGGTGAATCAACCTGTACTCCAAGCTACAGAATATGATGAATCAGTCGCTCAAGCGGTCGCACCAAAGGAATTTTTATCTTGTCTGTCAATTGTGAAGAACCCGTGAAACTCTTAGTGATCGGTAGTGGGGGGCGTGAACATGCCTTAGCTTGGAAGCTGCTTCAGGCTCCCAATATTGACCAGGTCTTCTGCCTGCCCGGCAATGGGGGGACTGCTGCGCTCACGGGCTGTCAGAATCTTGATCTGGATACAGAGGAAGAGGATTTTGATGCGATCGCAACCTTCGCCAAAGCTCAAAACATCGCCCTAGTGGTCGTTGGCCCCGAAATTCCCCTCGCTGCAGGCATCACGGATGTCTTACAAAATCAAGGTATTCCCGTCTTTGGCCCCACCCAAGTCGGCGCTCAAATTGAAGCCAGCAAATCTTGGGCAAAAGCGCTCATGGAAGAAGCCGGGGTTCCTACCGCGAAAGCCGCCACCTTCACCGATGCCGATGCGGCTAAAACCTATGTGAAAGAACAGGGTGCCCCCATCGTCATCAAAGCCGATGGCCTCGCCGCCGGGAAAGGCGTTACTGTTGCTCTGGACTTAGAGGCTGCCTTCGCTGCTATTGACGAGGTTTTCACCGGACGATTTGGGGCCGACATGCAGGTCTTGATTGAAGAATATTTAACCGGGCAAGAGGTTTCTGTTTTAGCCTTGACGGACGGGTTAACCATTCGCCCACTCTTACCCGCGCAGGACCACAAACCCATTGGCGAAGGCGATACTGGTCCCAATACCGGCGGCATGGGAGCCTATGCGCCGGTGCCGTGGATGACCGAGGCGCTGCTGCAAAGAGTCGAGACAGAGGTACTACAGCCCACTCTCAAAGCACTCCAAAATCGGCAGATTGACTATCGAGGGGTGCTCTATGCCGGTTTAATGATTACCCCTCAAGGTGACCCCAAGGTAATCGAGTTCAATTGCCGGTTCGGCGATCCAGAAACCCAGGTGGTTTTGCCGTTACTAGAAACGCCCTTGGTCAATCTATTGATGGCTTGCACAGAGCAGCGCCTAGAGCAGATGCCACCGATTGCCTGGAAGTCAGGTTTTTCTGCCTGTGTGGTGATGGCGGCAGGCGGCTATCCAGGAGACTATCGCAAACATGATCCGATCTCAGGGTTAGACAAAGCGGAGGCCACTGGAGCCGTCGTGTTTCATGCCGGGACTCAGCTCAAAGACCAGTCTGTGGTCACCAGCGGCGGTCGAGTGCTGGCAGTGAATGCAGTGGGGGATTCCTTTGAGCGATCGCTCAAAGCGGCCTATGAGGCAATCTTACCGATCCAATTTCAAGATAGCTACTATCGCCGTGATATTGGTCAGCGTGCTCAGCCTGTCATCGATATTTAGAACTTAAACCGATTGTGTCGTCAATCGTTCCCATGGTTCCCAGAATTCTTCTAGCCAATATGACGATTCGAGAGCTGTCTCCACTCGCAATTAAGTGCGCTCTTCGGTTTGATGGGCACCAATATCTGAAACGGCATCCAGAGTATCAGTTGTCCCATGCCCTAGAGATTTATGGGCAAAGTCACAATTGGCAGCATCTGTCAAAATCTGAAGCAATGGCGACCCTGTTTTTACTTCTGAAAGCCATAGAGACTTGGCGACGCTCTCCTCGTATATCTGCAGAGCATTTAGATCCGTATTACGATGCTTTTCATAGCCTCTACGACTTGCTGAAGAACGAGCCAATTCCAGAAAACTAATCCTCCCCGTTTTGGGACAGAGGCCGCAAGCAAGTTTGATAATTAAGACTTGATGTACTGTTGAGTAGCCGATATGCCTAATCTCTCCTCGCTGAAACAAAACCTCCCTGAAACAGATGGCAATGATCCCTTGGTACGAGGAGCCGATGTCCCCGTCGTGGGAAGCAGTATTATTCCCTCCACTGAACCAGTGCAGATGAATGAGTCTTTGATCGGGCCTCGCCAAGGCAAAAAGGCATGGAGCTTGGGCACCAAAGCCCGACTTACAGCGTTGATCATGAGTGTAGTTCCTGTCCTTGTTGTTAGCCTCGCAACCTATATCCCGATTCAGAGACATCTCGTTCAAGCCAAACAAGGCGGTGAACCGGAGCTAACAGAAGCCCAAGATTTTTTGGCGACAAAGCTCCCATTCCTGCTGGTCGCAACCGTGTTGTCGGCGGGTGGGATCTCCTTAATTTTGACAAATCGTTTTGTTCGTTCCGTATTGAAGGCTGCAGCCGCCTCAAATACCGTCGTTAATCGATTGCAACGCGAAGATATTAGCCTACAGGATCGCACCATCGGAGAAGATGAATTATCTGCTCTTGCAAAGAATACCCAACTGATTGAAGATCAATTGCCAACGCTGCTAACCGCTGTCGAGACCCATGCAGAGGAGTCAAAAATCCTCATTAACTTTACGCGCCGATTGCGAGAATCACATTCTGAAGAAGAGGTATTAAGGCTAGCAGTAGATGAAATACGGAATGTGTTCAAAGCAGACCGAGTAGCACTCTTTCGTTTTGACTCTGCAGAGGATGGCACGATTGTAGAGGAATCTGTGGCTCATGGTTGGCCCAAAATGTTGTGGACAACCCTCGCAGATCCCTGCTTGGCGGACTATCTTGAACAATACCGGCAGGGTCGCATTCGGGCCATTGATGATATTCATAATGCCGGTCTCAATGATTGCCATATCGGACTGTTGGACCGCTTTGCGGTGAAAGCAAACCTAATCGCCCCTATTCTAAAAAGTGATCGGCTTTTTGGGCTACTGATTGCCAACCAATGTTCAGGGCCACGAGTATGGCAGTCTTCAGATATTGCTTTGATTGCTCAGTTAGCGGCTCAGGTTAGCTTTGCTCTGGACCATACCAGAGTTCTTGAAGAGATTGATGCAAGAGCAGCCCAAGCTCAGATTTTAATTGAGATGACTCGACGGATTCGAGCGTCTCTCGACGAAGACAATATTCTCCAGACGGTTGTGGAGCAAGTTCGCAAGGTCTTGCGAGCAGATCGGGTCGTTGTCTATCCCTTCAATCAAGGTGGGGGAGGGTTCGTTGCCGCTGAATCTGTTCTACCCGGTTGGCCCCATGCCCTAGATTACAAAATTGAAGATGCCTGCATCCCGGAAGACATTCGTGCGGCCTATCTAAAGGGTCGAGTTGTGCCCACGACAAATGTGGTTGAGGCTGGATTTCACCCCGATCACTATCAGTTGATGGCTCAGTTGCAGATTCAAGCCAATTTGGTTGCCCCTATTCTCAATAATGACCATCTGTTTGGGTTACTGATTGCCCACCAATGTTCTGGACCTCGGGAATGGTCCCCTCCAGAGATAGATTTATTTACCCAACTTGCGACACAGGTGGGGTATGCCCTTGACCACGCTCGTCTGCTAGGACATGTCGAGCATAATTATCAAACAGCAGAGGTCACTTCCCATACAGAACGCCAATACAAAGAGGCACTTCAACAGCAGATCACAACTGCAGTTGCAGAAAGTGAACAAATGCTCAAATATCTATCCACACAAACGAGTGATCCACTAGAGTCCATCACTGCAACCTATACCCATGTTAAGACGATTTCCGGTTCCACCCAAAATATGCAGGGCTTGCTTCAACACCTTGAACAGCAACAACTCCAGCCAATTCGCCATCTCTGCCAGACTGGAATGGAAGAGATTAATCAGCTTCAGATTAGACTGACAGAGCTACGAGAGGCTGTATTTGAGGTAGGCACGAAGACACATCCCCTATCTGAAAAATCAAAATCTTTGCTTCAGGTGCTTCAACAAATGACTCACCTATTGTCTCAACTCAAACTGCAAGGAATGAATCTCGTGCTCTCAGGTACCCGTAATGGTGAAGAGAGTCAAACGTTCCCGGACTTCGCGGCCAAAGTATTTGAGTTATCTCAACAGCTAGAGAAAGATCTTGCTGAGTTTCAGCCTTTAATTTTATCCATTCAAGCCCAAGCCAGTTCTACATCTTTGACTATTGAAGCGAGTCATCAAACGTTCAATTCTGGAACGAGCATGCTGGCGGACCTGCAGCAATTGCTTGACCAAGTGATAAATAACTTAGATCAGATGGCAAATCTCGTGGATGTGTTGAAAATAGCGACGACGGAGCAAGTTCAGAACTCTGCCCTAGCCAATCAAACGATCTTGGAAGTGGCAAATTCTAACAGACAGGTTGCTGAACAGATGGCGACCTTCTCCAACGTTTTTAGTCATCTCATTGCTACTTTCAAGGATGGTTCTCATCCTTAGAAAGAGAGATTGCCGCACCTAAAACGGAATATCGTCGTAGTTGGGTTCTTCTACAGGCGCTGCTGGTTGAGGGGGAGAAACCTGGGGCATTGCT
>JBAUJD010000437.1:0-2995 GCA_049683515.1 Thermosynechococcaceae cyanobacterium
GGCATTCAAAAACTCAGCCGAAAGATAAATCTGGTTGGTGGCTTGGGCATAGGCTCCATAGGCACCATTAATCTGAGCCGATGAAATTACTTCAATTGTTAAAAAGGTACTGAAGTCACCCGCTAGCCATTGCTGCTGAAATGTTGCGGCAGTCGTGGTATCAAAGGCACTCCCAAAGGCAGTGGTCAGATCTTCTGTGAAGGTATCACTAGCGGCAAAGCTTGCCAAATACTCATGGGTAAGTTCTAGAGCACTCGCTAGAGAAAATGCTGTATCGTTTGCCATTTAGTAAAATACCTCAAATATAAAGTTCAGAAGTGATGATAGAAAGATGTCGCTAGTATTCATTAATGAACATTGATTCATTACATTGACAGCAAATATCTTCGACAATCTAATTGCCTACAGCACAATCGCCTTCTAGGATTTAGAAAATTAATTGCAGCCTAAACATTAGGGGACATGACAAGAACATTTAATGCTCTGATCTGTTGATCAGTAAGCCAATTGAGATATGCTCAAGCACTTTTAGACGATCTTTACTGATCATATAAACTGAGTCTGGCTACCAGTCTCTAGAGATTTACTGAATATTGATCTAAGAACTCAAAGAAAACCTCAGCAAATATACTGATCTCAAAAATCATTATTTGCTGTGAGCCAACGAACGACAAAGACGAGATATTTAGTAATAAGGCTTATAGATTCTGCATAAATACTCACAGCCTTCATAATGTTTTTTGCCTAAGTCAGAATAAGTATATTTAGGTTTTTTCTATTGTTTTCTCGTAGAGTGAAGCTCTGGTCGATGGTTTCTAGTTGATTTCAGTAAATATACTGAGCGCACATAAACTTTTTTGTGTCAGTTTTAATACCAATATGGGCACATTAGTGAACGAAGAAGAGATATTTCACTGCTGTTCTGTGAAATATCTCTAGATGTCACCTTTAGCGATCGCCCTTCATGATCTGTGTCTACATTGCTTAGTTCCTTACTTGTACTGCAACTGACGGCATCAGGCATCCAAGCTCCCCAACACCTGAATTTAGAGGCGCATCAGGTTGCCCCCACAAATCTGATTGCCGCAGATATTACTGACCCAGAATCTACTCCAGAGGTTGAGCGGCTCTCGAATCCCTCGCCCATAGAGACTGTTGTTGAGACAGGTCAGGACAGCCTGAGATCAAAAAATATAGATGTCCATCAGCAGTCATCCCAACCCGAACCAAGACTCACAGAAACATCTCCCCAACTGCTCTCACAGTTGCCCGGAGATGTGTTTCAGATTCCAAAGACTGCCGAACCAGAATCTCCTGCTGAAGAGCCATCAGAAAATCCGCTCTCGCAAGAAACCGTTGATCGACGCCTTTTTCTAGAAGCATTGACGTCCACATCTTCAAAATATCCCTGGATTGTTAACCCCTCAGACGGTCTTTCACTTGATATCGGTCTTTTTCGTCCGAACAAGCTGACCACCTATACCAAGAGCAATCTGCGCTTTGCCGACAACAACCCTACCGTCAATCAGCTTGGTTTCGCCCACTTCCCTAAAAATCAGCAATTTTACTGGCTGCTAGATGGCAACCGCATTGTTATAGAAACTAAGGGTATTCAAGGTGGTGTCGTTCATCAAGGTCAGTCAACAGAGTTCAACTTCAGTCAAACGGCCCGTTATCACGCCACCTTTTTAGGGAATCAGTTCATTGTTGCCTTGCCCCCCATTTTTGAAGATCTAGTGGGGAAAGTAGAGATTGGCAATATTACCTCAGTCCAATCGAGCGCCGTGCAGGTCGTCAATCCTGAAGGCATCCCTGCCGGGAGCATCGTCATTGATCAAAATATTGATTACAATGCCCCCAATGTCAGAATCTTAGACCTCAGTGCGGGTGGGGGAGGCGTTAACGGTGCCGGGTCATTCTTCACAAACCTCGATGCCATCAACACACCCCAAGTACTGCAAGCGTTCCCGACCGTCAACCTACAACCTCTGTTGGCTGGCAGCACTGCGGGTTTAGAAGTGGGAAGTATCATTTTACCCGGCGCTCTAGAAGCAGCAGGGATTCGCTTCGGCGACCCGCTTACCGGGGAAGGGTTTGAGTTTAATGCTGCCACCACCTCTACCCCTGGGATCAAGCTAGGGCAAGGAATTCGAGAGGATCAAGAAACCAGTTTTGAACGGTTGCACGATGACCTATTGCAACTGGCAATTTCGCCCTCTTTAACGCCCCAAGAGCGAGACTTTCACTATCTCAACGCACTCAATTGGACTCCTATCTTTCGACCGGCTGACTTAGAACTGACGTTAGAGCGTACTGTCCAAAATGACTGGTACCGAGCCTATCTTTCTAAATCACGTCAACGGACCCTGCTGCAATACGACCCAGAGAAAATCCAAGCGACCTACACCAATATATTCTCTAACCCCGGTATCTCAGTCACCTCTAATATCAAGAGCGACATTGACTTAAGCCAATCGATCAATTCTTCGGCTGGCCTGCTGTTAGGAGGCGTCTTTGAGCTAGTCAATGTGGGGCAACTGAACGGTAGCCTCAAGGCCGCCCGTGAGAAACATAAACAAAAGTTGGGCTTCACGCCGCTGCAGACTAAAGCGACCTCTGCCCAGCGACGCCAGATTAATTTAAGGCTTAACGAAACGCTCAGTAATGCGACTCGAGCCAGTACCCTGGAACAAATTTCTGGCAGCATTACCTTACCCGGCATCGTGACGCCCGACCGCTCCCATCTCTTTCAACTGCGAACCGGAAACTACAAACGTCGAGTCGAGTTTTCCCAGATTCAGACCTCTGAATTTGACGAAGGCAATACCGTTTTCTCGCGTCTGAGACTCTCGAATCGAGACTTTGGCCCCTTAGGCTTTGTGGGGGGAATTGTTCCCCTCAATGAAACCGGGATTACGCCTGCCAATGAAGCCTTTGCGGTGGAAACCATCTTAACTAATAGTGACGGTCGGCAATTTGTGCAGCAGTTTAACTC
>JBAUJD010000438.1:0-1507 GCA_049683515.1 Thermosynechococcaceae cyanobacterium
GGCCCAGGAAGCACGGGAAGCCGCTGAAGCCGCCAATCGCGTCAAGGACGAGTTTTTGGCTGTGGTCTCCCATGAGCTACGGACACCCCTTAATCCGATTTTGGGATGGTCTCAGCTCTTGCAACGGGGCCAGTTAAACGAGCAAAAAACAGCAAAGGCTTTTGAAGTCATTGTGCGAAACGCCCAGGCTCAGGCCCAGCTCATTGATGACCTGCTCGATGTCTCTCGCATTTTGCGCGGTAAGCTCAGCCTCCAAAGAGAGGATGTTGATTTGGCCTTGGTTACTCGGGCGGCTCTAGAGACTGGGCGATTAGCTGCTGAGGCCAAGTCCATTGAGATCCATGAGCAATTGGCAACGGCCACCGTGATCGGCGATGTCGGTCGGCTGCAGCAAATCATCTGGAATCTGATTTCAAATGCCGTCAAGTTTACCCCCGCCGGGGGCCGGATTGAAGTCGGTCTCCAATGCCAAGCGGCTCAGGCTCTCATTTCGATTCGAGATACCGGCAAAGGCATTCCGCCTGAGTTTTTACCCTATGTGTTTGACCGCTTTCGCCAAGAAGATTCAGCCACCACTCGCCAATTCGGCGGGCTGGGCTTGGGGCTAGCCATTGTTCGCAACCTGGTTGAACTCCACGGCGGCACCATTGATGTCGATAGCCCCGGCGAAGGGCAGGGAGCCACCTTTACCGTCGCTCTGCCGCTGATGCCCCATCCTACTGAGACTCGATCTAAGCCAACCCGATCCCAGCCATCTCTTAACCTCAGCGGTCTCCAGCTTGTGGTGGTGGACGATGAGACCGATACTCGCGACTTTCTAACGTTTCTGCTGGAGCAAGCCGGAGCCAGCGTCAAATCCTTTGCGGCTGCCCGCACAGCCTTAGCAGCTCTGACGAACAACCCGCCCGATATTTTGATCAGCGATATTGGCATGCCCGATATGGATGGTTATATGTTGATGCAGCAGATTAGAGCCTTACCGGCAGAGCAGGGCGGACAGATTGCTGCGATCGCACTGACGGCCTATGCCAGCGAGCTTGACTATCAGCGGGCGATGGATGTGGGGTTTCAACAACATCTTAAAAAGCCTGTCGAGCCAAATACGCTAATTGAGGCGATCGTACAGTTGGTTCAGCTCAAACATTAGCTTGATTTATGAGGGCTAAACGAATACCTGAGCTTCGTACTCAGATCGGCCTATGACTAGGGTGCCATCGCACCCTAACGTCATCTCCGTTACCCCCGCCACTTTCTCCGAGCGATCCTGCAGCTTCTCTGCCGCCTGACTAAGAATGGTGGGATCGAGATCGTCATACAGCGCCCCCGTCAGGATTGGGGCATCGTTATTGACATCTTCTCCCCCTGACCTTTCAGGTACAAAGGGAGATTCCCCGGATTGCTCCGAAGATTTCCTGCTTCACAGACCCTTGGCTAGATACCGTGACCGATACCCCCGCTAGTTTGTCTCCACAGGCATTTTCTTGCACCCGTTGCCCACGGGCACAGA
>JBAUJD010000439.1:0-3294 GCA_049683515.1 Thermosynechococcaceae cyanobacterium
TCATTGAGCGGGAAAATTTTTTACAGGCTCTCAGTCAGGCTGGACGATCTGAGTTTGCGTTTCCTGAAAAGTATATTCAGGTCTATTTGCGGGTTGAAGAATGGGTGAGTCAGCGTATCAATATTACGCTGCACTGCAATCAAGACAGCAGCGATCTCAAGCCGTGTCAGCTTTTGTTATTGGGGCATTTGAGTCTGACGGGCGATATTGCCTCTGACGTTCAAAAATGCCTAAGCCGCAGAAAATTTCTGGCTTATCTAGTGCCTGTGGCTCGTAAACGGTCGAACAGCCATTGGGAGGTTAGTAAAAAGCTGCGCCTGAGTCCTCTATTTGGTCTCTATCGGCTTGCGGATGGCTCAGAACAAGCCTATGCCTGTGCCTTCAATCAAGATGCATTGCTGCTAGAGGCGCTGAAGTGGCAGCTAAGAAAGTTTTGTCAGGTCCAACCCCAGTCTTTAATCTTTTGAGGTGTCGTAATGACGACGTTACTGCAAAGTTTATTACTTCAGACACAAGAGCATGATCCTGTCCTAAGAGACTACATCGAAACGGTTGTACCGGCGATGGAACAGGAATTTGGCTTAATTCCTGCTTTAGGTGGCTCAGAACATGCGATTTATCATCAGCTCGACCGGCAAGGAAAGTCTCATGCCAGAGAAACAGCTCAACGCTATGCTGCTTTCTCAGAGCAAAGTTTGCTGGTGCATGTCTTAAATGCGCTGCTGATTGCCTGGAATTTGTTGCCTCATCTGAGTTCAATCTTATCGCTATCGGAGAGTGAAAAACGTTTACTGTGTTTAGGTTTGACACTGCATGACTACAACAAATATTGTAATGGATCAGAAGAAGAAGCGCCCCGTGCGGCTGATGTCACTGCGATTCTGACCCTTTGTGAAGAATTAGGTGAAAAGCTGAATTTTCATAGATTCTGGCCTGAATGGAGGGATTATCTGTCAGATATTAGCTACCTCGCCCAGAATACACAGGGAAAGATCGGTACAAATTTGCCCAAAATCAACTGGCCTGAGTTTGGTTTGACTGATGATCGCCGTCTTTGCTCACCCCTCACCCATCTATTGGGGTTTGGCGATGTGGCTGTTCATCTTAGTGATCCCAGCGGCATTGCGACTGAAACGAGGGGCGATCGCCTCCGGGAACGCCTGTTTTTCTTAGATATCAAGCAGCAGCTTGTTTATCACCGTCTGCGAGATACCTTGGGATTGCTCACCAACGGGATTCATAACGCGGTTTTACACTTTACCCAGGATCTAGATTGGACACCCCTTCTATTTTTTGCTCAAGGTGTTGTTTACTTAGCTCCTCAAGATAGCAAGACGCCCGAACCCGAAGAACTCCAGGAATGTATCTGGCAGCAGATTAGCCAGTTTTTAGGCCACAAAATGCTTGCAGGTGAAATTGGTTTCAAGCGAGACGGCAAGGGACTAAAGGTTGCACCGCAAACTTTAGAACTTTTCCCACCTGCCCAGTTGATTCGAGGGCTACCAGATGTTGTCGCGGCAAGAGTTGCCAATGCTAAGAATCCTGCGACGCCTAAACGGCTGCAGGCTCTAGAGTTGAGTAAAGCAGATCAAGTATTTCTAGCCCAAGGAGCAGACCTAAGAGCAGATCGGATTGCAGAGCTAATTTTTTTCATCCAAAAAGAATTTTTAGGGGACTGTCCAGCTTTTGCGCCCAAAGTTTTAGAGCTTTGGGGGCTAAACGATCTGACTCCTAAACAAACTCAAGTGCAGTCTGGAGGTGTGAATCGTGGCTGGTACCATGCTGCAGCTCACTATGTTGCGACCCATCGCACGTTAGATGAAGAGGGCATCCAGGAAAAAATAGAGGAATTTGTAGAACAGTTAGTGGACTGGGCTGAGGTAAATGCTCTGCTTCCAGAACACCACAGTCCCACTCGTGAAGTGTTTTACAGCTATCTGACGCAGTACCTTGAAGTTCAAGGCTGGCAAGTTGAAGCACAGATGTTTCAGGAGGAACTACAGACCTACGCGACGGCAAAAACGCGGAGCGCTAAACAACCCATCTGTTCGCTGAGTTCTGGTGAGTTTGCTTCAGAATATCAAATGGATTCAGTTGTGCTCTTCAATCCGCAGCAGTACAGCAACAAAAATCCGCTAGGAGGACGACAGATCAAACGCGGTATTTCTAAGATTTGGTCGTTGGAGATGCTGCTTCGGCAAGCGTTATGGGCGGTTCCCGCAGGCAAGCTAGAGGACCAAAACCCCATTTTTCTTTATACGTTTCCGGCCTATGTTTATGCTCCGCAAACGGCTGCTGCGATCCGTCTATTGGTGAATGATCTTAAGCGCATTAACCTCTGGGATGTACGCCGTCACTGGATTGAGAACGGTATGGATTCCCGATGCTTAAACCATTTCCCCTGGCTGATAGAAGATCCCGAAGCAGGCAAAAAAGCGACTAATAAATACTCCGGTAAAGATTTGCCATTCATGGCAACCAACTATACCCGGACTCAGGGCAAGACAGTAACGGATGCATGGGTAGAACCTGCCTTTATCGCGTTGGCGCTGCCGATGTTGCTGGGAGTCAAAGTCGTGGCTACCAGTAGTGCCGTTCCGCTGTATGCCAGCGACAGCGACTTCCAGGCTTCAGTCAAATTAGACGGCCCTGCAGGATTTTGGACTCTCTTGGGACTTCCTAGCAGCCTGCATCTACAAGATTTCGCTGAGGGACGGATTCAAACGCTAGCCCAACGGCTGGACCGTCTTTTGGTGATCTACAGTTTGCATCTAGAGTGCTGTAGTGATCCGCCCGACCCTCGCTGGCGAGCTTTGAGCAATACGGTTCGTCGAATTATGACTGATGTATTGAATATATTTGCCTTAGCTAACGAAAGTCTGAGGCGTGATAGCGGCAAGCGGGAGCCTAGTGCCGAGGAGATTCAACGATTTTGGAGCTACGCCCAAGTCTGGGCAGAAGGAGATCTGGCTATGCAGGAAAAACTGAAAGTGACGAGGCGATTAGTCGAGGAGTATCGAACCTTCTATCGAGCTGGATTTGGGGCTTCAAGCCATGCGATCTTGCTGCCCCTATCAAAAGCGCTAGAAGAAATTTTGTCTGTTCCTGATAGCTGGGATGATGAAGAACTAATTTTTCAGGGAGCGGGTCAGCTACAGGCAGCTCTGGATCGCCAGGAGATCTATAAACGTCCTTTACTTCTGGATAAGTCGATTCCCTATGAAGAGCGGGTGACTCAGGAGCTAGCAGCTATTCAAACTTTCATGAGCACTTGCGTTGAGGAATTATTTGGAG
>JBAUJD010000440.1:0-1794 GCA_049683515.1 Thermosynechococcaceae cyanobacterium
CATTAGAGTGGAGGACGTTTTCCCCTTCCTTAGTGCATTTATGGCCGATGCCCAAGCCCATTGGCACAATCAACAGACAGACATTCTCGAATCAGATCTGTGGGTTGAGATCAGTGCTGACGGCCAAGAGATTCCGCTAGGAGCCTCTGCCGTTTTGCTCAATACGCTTCAATTACTGCTGATTCGACAAGAGCAAACCGTCTACCGAGAGCAGGTCTCACTCTTGCAAGTCGGCAGAGAAGCTGCATTAGAAACGCTGCAAGACCGAAAAACAACTGCAGCACAACTTCAGTACAGCACCTTCTACGACTGCCTCACGGGCTTGCCGAATCAAACCTTTCTGCGAGTTCAGTTGGTGCAAGCGTTAGCGCGCCTCCGGCAGGAACAAGTATGCCCCTTTACGCTCTGTTTAGTGAGCGTCAATGACTTTAAGACAGTGAGTAGACGGTATGGTCAAGCCTTTAGTGATCAGTTGCTCATGCAGGTGATCGAGCGTCTTCGGCATCATTTAGCGCCCGACGACCTGCTCGTCAGACTGGGGGAAAATAACTTGGTCTTTATTCCCTGGTCATTGGATACGCGCCAGCAGGTTGAGGCATTGACTGAGGCAATCCTTCAAGAGTTGGCCTTGCCCTATCAGCTCGGCCCCCATGAGGTTAGAGGTCGCTTCAGGCTAGGACTAGCTCAAGGCACAGCCTGTCAAGACCAGCCCGAAGAAATTCTCGATCATGCCCGCATGGCAATGGGCTACGCGAAGCACCAAGGGGAACCCTATCGTTTTTTTGATTCGACCCTCCATTTAGAGGTGATTCGAAACTCTGATCTAGAACGGGATTTACCTCAGTCTATTCAACAGGGGCAATTGCTGGCCTACTACGAGCCAGTGGTGTCGCTACAGCACCATAAAGTCACTGGATTTGAGGCGCTGGTACGTTGGAATCACCCCACCTACGGACTCATTTTTCCGGGTGATTTCATTCCTTTGGCCGAAAAGACGGGGTTTGTTGTCCCACTAGGGAAATGGATGCTGGAACAGGCCTGTACCCAAGTTGCTCAGTGGAATAACGGCTCGACCCATGATCTGGCGGTGCAGGTTAATTTATCGGCTCGACAGTTAGCCGCCTCGAATCTACTTGAAACTGTGCAAACGATTTTGGAGCAGACCCCTGTTTTGCCCCAGTATCTAAAGCTAGAGATTACGGAAAGCATGGTACATGAGGACTTAGACTCTTCGATCCAGCAACTGGAATACATTCGGGCCTTTGGTGTTCGCATCTGTATGGATGATTTTGGGACCGGCTATTCTTCGCTCAATTACCTGCATCGTCTGCCGCTGGATACCCTTAAAATAGATCGCTCGTTGACGCAGGCGGCATCGCCAGGAAGTACAGAGATTTTGACGGCCACCATTAATCTGGCCCACAATCTCGGCCTAGATGTGATTGCGGAAGGGGTTGAAACCCCACAACAACTTCATCGTCTCCAGCGCTTAGGGTGTGACTCTGCCCAGGGCTATCTGTTTGCCAAAGCTCAGCCCCCTCATCTTGCCCAAGCGCTTTTGCATGAGCCGCTAACGGTTCTGCAGGCAACCGATTCCGAGTCGGGATTAGGGGAGTATTAGTCAAATAAACTTTCGACCGATGAGGGTTTACTCTTTTCCGGTTCCGACTCGAAGTTATTTTTTTCAACCGCAAGTTCATGTTGCGCTTGGCTTAAGCTGGTGGCCTTTAGGGATGACAAGGCACCTGTACCCTATTGTTGCTGGTAGCCCTAGCGCTCAAGGTACAAAAGAAA
>JBAUJD010000441.1:0-10819 GCA_049683515.1 Thermosynechococcaceae cyanobacterium
AATGAGGCTAGTAATGTCAAGCTCAGATGATGCCATAATTGTCTACAATACAGGCGCAGTAACCATTAGGACTATTCTCAGTTAATCTTTCTTATTGCTCTGACTAATTACCTTTATTGTTCTCAAGATCACATGCTTGTGTCATGACAATGACATCAGCCTTTGTTGCTTTGACTAGGGACTCCAAGTGAGAGTCTATACTTCCTTTCTCTCCTTCAATGGTGCTATTAGCCCACTGAACAATAGGACAATCAAGAATGATATCTCCCTGACTTAAGCGGATTTTAGCGTCTACTACCTCATACCAAGAGTTAATAGGCTCACTACTCACATCATTCATCATCATCTTCAAGACGATAACTATCTATTTCAATATGAGGTTCCCAGGGCGGAAGCTCCTCTATATCAACTTCAATTTTCTTAGAAAAGATAATCTCAGTGCTAGATGGAAGAGTAAACACATCCCGCCAAAATGGCTCTATCTCTTGAGAGTCTGAGTTCTCTTCTATCTCAAATTCCTGAGTTTTTAACGTTGAACTCAGAAGTTTTTCAGATAGAGATTCTCTGAAGTTAGATAAGGATTCTTCAGGTTTCACAGAAGATTGGCGATGAATACATCTCTTACCTCTTTGAGCCAATAGAGTGGGCAAGTTATGTACAGCAATATCATCAAAACTCAGCTCTTCAGATTGTTCTTTAACTGTTATTAAATCTGGCTGAGGAAGAGGAAGCATACCCACTGAAGCTAAAAGAGGCAGAGAAAGATAGTAACTCCTGATCTGATTGCCAAGATCCTTCGTTGACATCTGAGCTACTGAATCCACTGAATATACTCGTGCAATAGGATGATTTGGAAAAACGCCAGTTCTGTGAGTTCTCAATGTTGTAGCTGTAGACGTACAATCTTCGAGCCTTTGATCGATATTTGTGCCGTGGGACAGAGTTGTAGTCATTTCTTAGCTCCTCCGCTGCCATACTTTTACTTGGACTTCCTCATGCGTCAAGTCAGCAAATGAACATACGATCGACTCATGAGCGATATCAAACCAATCCTGCAATTGATCCTTTGACTTATAATTCCCAATTCCTCTTACCGTCAGCTCAAATGAGATAACTAACTTCTCATCAGAGTGACCGGGCTTGACTGATGCATAGAGCCTACCTACTTTATCTGGAAGCTCAAAGACGGTAGACCAACTTATGCTTTGCGGCTTCTCTAGAAACCTTGAAGAGCTAGTTTTCCAGTGAATATCAGGGAAGAATTTGCCAATATCTTCAAATGTTGACCAACTTTCTCCTTGTGGAATTTGATTGACATAAGTCAACTCATACTGAATTGGCTGTACTGGCTCTAGATTAGCGTCCCTAAGAAAAGAGTCAAATTCTTCCAAATGGCTCTGAAAGGACTGGATAAGATAGCTATATCTCGGATATTTACTATCTGAATTCGCTTTCCTCCAATTGTAAATGAATCGATCTCGTTGAACTTGAACAAGCCGTGTATTATCTTCACTAATGAACCAGACTCTTGGTAATGGGGGAAGATTACTTAGCTCTAGTTTTGCCTCACCCTTCTGACTGCCGAAAACTTCAAGTCTTGAGGTTATCGGTGCAACATCTTCGCAGATAGGGTACTCAGCCTGAAATCTCTGCCATAGCAGCCCAATATGAGGTGAACGCATGTTCACAATCTGAGGGAACAAGATGCTACAAGCAACCTCCGTAATCGGTGGCTTTTCATAGATCGGTAGTGTTGTAGTGTCTGCTTCGACCATCACATTCACTGTTTCGCTTGATAAAAAGCTTCTCTCTCTAGTAGTGCCTCACTATCTAGACTAACTCAGGAGTAAGCCGAGTCACATTGAAGATCGGTTAGATAATACCTCACAGAGGCATAGCAGTGATCCGTTCAGCCTGCAATCGCAAGCAATGCAGCTCATTACGCCACCCATCATATGAGCCAAGTGCAAACGGAAGATCCCCGAATTGTTTTAAGGTCAGAGAGAAGGACTTTGCAAAAGTGAAAGCACTGTTTTCAGAATCTCAAAAGCACTGACATAAGATGGCTTCAGCAAATATTACCCTTTCAGCATCGAATTGGTGTCATCTCCCAACTCTCCTCGTTGGTGAGGAGCCATGAAGTCAATGTTTGGGCCACCCGGTACGACCCGAGTTGGATTAATCGTTCCGTGGCTTTGGTAATAGTGCCGCTTGATGTGAGCAAAATTGACCGTCTCGGCAACCCCTGGCGTTTGATACAAATCGCGAACATAGGGCCAAAGATGCGGATAATCTACGATACGGCGGATATTGCATTTGAAGTGGCCCACATAGACCGGATCAAAGCGCACCAGAGTTGTGAATAACCGCCAATCGGCTTCAGTGAGCTGATTGCATGCGAGGTAACGTTGTTTTTCAAGTCGTTCATTCAGCCAATCGAGGGTTTCAAAGAGAGGGTCTAAAGCTTCTTCATAGGCATCCTGTGTGGTGGCAAATCCGCATTTATAGACGCCATTATTGACGGTGGTATAGATGCGATCGTTGAGGCTATCGATCTCTTCTCGCAGCTCGGCAGGATAGTAATCGCCGGGCTTGGCACCGACCTGCTCGAACGCACTATTAAACATGCGAATGATCTCGGACGATTCATTGTTAACAATGGTTTGGGTCTGTTTGTCCCACAGAATCGGCACAGTTACGCGCCCGGTATAGGTTGAATCTGCGTGGGTGTAGATTGCATGGGCAAATTTTGCCTTGAAGAGGGGGTCTGCAATGACGCCTTCGCCTTCTTTAAAGGTCCAGCCCTGCTTACCCATAAACCAGTGCACCACAGAGATCGGAATGCTCTCTTCTAGCCCCTTGAGTAACCGAAAAATAAGCGTGCGGTGCGCCCAAGGGCAGGCATAGGAAACATAGAGATGATAGCGTCCGGGTTCAGCTTTAAAGCCCCCGCTGCCGGTGGGGCCGGGTGTGCCATCGGGGGTAATCCAGTTGCGAAACTGAGCGTCTTTGCGGACAAAGCGTCCTCCGGTTTCAGAGGTGTCGTACCACTGATCTTTCCAAACGCCGTCTACTAAAAGTCCCATTAATTATTCTCCTGAAATCGACCGGATTGAAAATCTTGATAGACCTGCAGCACTTCGGCTCGAGTATTTATGACATGGGTTAGAGTGACCGGGCTGTTTTGAAATTAAATTGAGGAGGCATAGGCTTTCTTCTGCGTGGGTTTGGCAGCTATCCACACCTTAGCTTTCCTGAGAGCAGCAGTGTTGATCGTATCGGATATCGCGATCGCGAAGGATATCTATTTTCATGGGTGTGTCTCCTGTTTGCTGATGTTCCTGGCCTGTTTCTCGTCTGCAACCTGAGCTACACAGAAGCTTTTGCCCTAACCATCGGCAAAGGGTAGCGAAGTCTGAGCGGGTCGCGTTCTAGATTGTTTTCATCAAGAAAATTGATGACCACTGGCTCCAATTCTGGTTGTGCTATGGCAACAAAGCGCTGAACCATTGAAGCGATTGAACAAGTGACAATGAGCTGAACTAAAGCCTTGGGCTGATAGTGATCAAGAGCTGGCTGCACAAACCGTCTGGGCGTTGTCAGCGGTGTCTGGGCTGAGAGCCAAGCCAACTTTAGAGCCGCTTTCTCCGGCTGACTAAACAGTCCTGAATCGTCTGCTCGATCCGTGGCGGCTGAAAAACAGTGACGCACCCGCTCAATGGCTCGGTCTTTGTCTTCAGCCGCGTGATAGGCCGTGTAGCCCTCTGTGGCAGCGAGGTAGGCGTGATCTTTTGCGATCGCACTCACCCTCGCCATCAAATGCTTCAGTTCCGAGTCAATCAGCGTATGCTCACGGTTGCCCATCAGCTCACCATAAAGATAAGCATGACGATTGCGTAACGGCTCCGGCCAGCTTTGCATCCAAGCCGGGAAGAGACCCAGTTCCCGGTGGGTATATCCCTCAAGGTCATCAACCGCCGCATCGTACTGGGCCAGCATATCTTCAATGGAAGGGCCAGTCGTAGGAATCTCATAGTCTAGATTGGATGGATTGGAGTCTTGAACAGAATGTCGTCCAAACTCAATCCCGGTTTGTTCTTGGGCCTGCTGTGCCCATTCGCCCTCAATTTCTAGCCCGATTAGATCGTTGAAGACATTGAGAAAGCCAAAGGCGGCTACCATCATTTCGACCCCGGTGATATAGCTCTGAGCACTTTGGGGATCGGTTGCTAGATCTTGGATCTGATTGAGAATAGCTGGCTCGACTTGGTTGAGGGTTGCGGCGGTGGCTAGATTCGCGATCGCAAGCTCCAACGCCCCAAATGGATTACCCTGATCAGCCTTGCCTGACTGTGCCTGCTTCAACTGCTTAATCACAGTCAGAGATTTCTCGCCCCCAGTCGCTGCACTATGCACCTGACAGTAAGAGCAGCCGTGGGCATTAGAGGTGGAATAGCCCACAGAAAACATATTCAGCGGCCCCAATCCCTGCTTGCCATAGCCAACGGCAGAAAAGTTATGGCAGTAGACAAATAGCTTGTAGGCTTCCGGCCAGTGATGGAGGTAAGCAAACGTGTTGGGCCAAAAGCCGAAGAACTCCTTGTAGAAGCGCAGGATAGGCAAAGCCTCTGGATCATGATCGCGGCTACCGTCAATTTGGGGAATAAACTCACGCAGAGCAATATCCTTTGCCCCTGCTGCCAGCTCCTCCTCTGAGAGCGCATCAAGCTTGAGTTCAGTGTTTTGAGTCGCCTGAATCAGCTTTGATAGATGCTGAGTCGCCTGCAGACGCTCTAAGTCCTCCGCGCCGTTGACGTGATAGCGACCCAGAAAAATCTGCGGTACCGTAGATACTCCGCTGAAGTAGCGCACTGCATCAGCATTGCGTGAGCTAGCTGTCACGTCGCAATCATGAGAGTCATGCCCTCCAAACTGCTGGAGAACAGTCTTCGCACGGACGCAGTAAGGGCAACCGGGCTTAGTAAACGTATGAATAGTTGTAGCCATGATTTAGCTCCTGAATAAAATCTTTCTACCTAATGACCGAACAGTTCAGTACACTCTCCACACATCTAATAAGATCCTAATGGAACCCATCTAAACCTAGAGCAGCCTAGTACTGAGATCTGAAGATAGTCCATCAGTATTATGACTCTGCGTGTGGTAGTTTCAGAACTTCAGATCTCGCTAGAATGCTGGAACCCAATTAAGTTCTTTCAATCGTTAGATACTGTGGTTGGCTCGTCCTCTTTGGTTGAACAGAGACAACGAAAAAAGACTGAACCGTTCAGTCTTTTTTCGTTGTATCGCATTATCTCTGCTATTGTCAAGATGACCGCACCGTTCAGTCATGATTTCCAGATGAAAACCACTGATACACTCGATATTGAGAACCCCAAAGTCAAGCAGATTTTAAAGGGAGCGCAGGATGCCTTTCTAGAGCTGGGTTATGAGGGGGCCAGTACGGACGAAATTGTCCGGCGGGCGGGCGTATCGAAGGGGACGCTATACAACTACTTTCCAGACAAGCAGACGCTGTTTACCGTCTTTATCGAAGGGGAGTGCCGGAAGCAGGCAACGTTAGTATTCAAGCTTGAGGGCCAGCCCGCAGAGATTGAGGCGGTGCTGCGGGAGAGCGCTCAGAACTTTGTCAAAATGCTGCTGTCGCCGTTCATGCAAGGGATTTAGCGACTTGCGATCGCAGAGGCCCAACGTGTCCCTGAACTCGCCCGAATATTCTATGATTCGGGGCCAGACTTAGGGGCTAGGAGACTGTCTCAACTGCTAGCCGGTGCCGTGGCCCGAGGCGAACTTAAGATTGATGATATTGAGTTGGCTGCCCATCAGTTTGACCAGCTTTGCAAAGCGGATATTTTCTATAAAAGTTTGTTTCAAGTTAGGCGATCTTTCTCGCAAGAAGAGATCGATCGGATTGCCAATGGTGCGGTTGACGCATTCCTGCGAGCCTATCGCCCACTGCAGTAATTCTCTATTTAGATGAGTTGGGCGCTCTCGACCAGAAGGGTTCTGGAGTTAGTTTGATACAATTGACGACCGCCCCCGAAGCACAGCTTGCGGAACAGGCTAGACAACTGATCCAACGGGTTGAACCAGAGAATACCGGCATTCTTGCTAAAAAGGAGAGTGTTGATGTAATCACTACAATCGCAGTTTTGAAGTCGCGCTGCAAAAATAGACTTCATGCTTTGATTGCTAAAGTAAGGCTTTATTCTCGACAGAGGTGCAGTACTCATGCTTTGTTCAACAGCTCTGCTCCAAATGAAACCGTTTCAAGCGCTGCCCCCAGAACGACTGGACTGGATTTGCGATCGCACTCACCCTCTCCACCTCTCCCCCGGCGAAGTTCTGGTCCGCGAAGGTGACCCCGCCCAGGGCTTCTTTATTCAACTGAGCGGCCAAATCACCGTCAGTCGCCGTAGTAACGGCACCGATATGCCCGTCGGTCGCCACCAAAGTCCTTCGTTTTTTGGTGAAATTCAGGTGCTCACCGAAGATGTGGTGCCGGTTACGCTGACGGCTGATTGTGAAACGGATCTCTATTGCCTGAGCTGCGCTGACTTTCTAGAGGTGCTGCATAGCTGCCGTGAGTTTGAAAAAGATATCTTCCGCACCGTGGGCCAACGGCTACGGGGACTGGAATCCTTTATTCAAAATCGTGAGAAAATGGCAGCTTTGGGGACACTCTCGGCAGGGTTGGCCCACGAACTTAATAATCCGGCTGCTGCTTTGGTACGGGTTCTAAAAGATGTGAAACCCGCCATTCTTGAACTACAGCGCATGAATCTTGTCTACGGCCAGCATCAGGTCGATAATGACCATACCGAGCAGTGGTTAGCGCTACGCGATCGCGGCTTTGATGCCATTGCAAACCCCCAAAACGACCCTTTGGTTCAAGGCGACCTCGAAGAGGCTCTCACCGATTGGTTAGAGGACTACGGCGTCAAAGAAGCCTGGAAACTAGCTGAACCCTTAGCCGCCGGCGGTGTACAGCCTGAAATATTGGATCAGCTCATGGGCCGCTGGCGCGATGATTCTACTGAGCTGCGGGACATGGGGCTGCGGTGGTTGGCGATGTCCTTTGACGTGATGGGAATGGTTGCAAATGGTCTAGATGGAGCGGAGCGCATTTCAACCCTTGTCCAGTCGATGAAGTCTTATTCATACATGGATAGAGCGGCTCAACAGCAGATCAATGTCCATGATGGCATTGAAGATACGCTGCGTCTATTTGCCTTTAAGCTCAAGCATGGGATCAAGGTTGAGCGTCGTTATGACCCAGATTTGCCTGAGATTATGGCCTTTGGTAGTGAACTCAATCAGGTGTGGACGAATTTGATTGATAATGCGATCGATGCTCTCAGCGAGGGTATTCCTGACGGCGCTGCGCCACAGATTATGATTCGCACCTGTCACAAGAGCGGCTATCTGCGGGTTGAAGTTGAAGATAATGGTCCTGGTATTCCGGCAGACGTGCAAAATCGTATTCTCGAACCCTTCTTTACCACTAAGCCGATGGGGAAAGGAACGGGGTTAGGGCTAGATGTTGTGCGTCGAATTATAGAGAACCGTCACAGCGGTAGCCTGATGGTAGAGTCACGACCTGGATGCACCTGCTTTGCAGTTTCATTACCGGTATTGGCATAAGCATTAAGCATTTCTATGTCCAAGTCTTGAGCAAGAAGCCAAACTCTATGGTGAAATGCTGCCCATGCAATAACCGTGACGCTAAACGGGAACACTAAGCCAATACTGTTTGCATCTACAGACTTAAATGAGACTTGCATTAATTGGGGCTACGCTACTAATTTCTCTGACGCCTTTCACTGCTTCAGCTCAAGATTGGAAAGAGTGGCAAAGATCAAATCCAACCTACCCCTCTCAGCAGCCTACTTCTGCTCCGTCCCAGGAGTCGCCAACAGCCAATGGGTCTAAATCTCGGATCTTCCTCGATCAAAAGAAGACCATCGCGGCAGGATATGAATGGAATCGAGAGATTATTGCGACAAAAGCCGGAACCTTTACGATTCAGGTTGCTTCAGGTGCACCTAAAAGCATCATCGTCATGACGGCAAAAGCGCATAAGGCTTTGCTTGCTGGGAATATGGGCGCAATTGATAAAGACAAAGATATGATTCTCGTTGATGAGACAACCGAGACAATCTATGAACGGGACATTGCGCTACCTGTAGGCAGCTTCATTATCATGATGGAAAATCGATCTTCAAGTTCACAAGAGCTTCATCTGCGGTGCAGTACCAAATGATTGACGGGCTGATGCCAAACAAGAGTGTCTGACACCCTTGTTTGATGAAAAGTATGCGGGAGCCTCTAGGACAAGTTCTCTGTGACAGGTCGCTTAAAAACACACATGCTCATATTTGTTAGTTTGTGAATGCCAGTTAATTCCCAATCTTCAGCGCCTAGACCATTGAGCAAATCGACGAATAGCATCCCATTCCAAGATTTTTGAATCTCACCCCGAATGGTCACTTCTTGAATTTTAGTGCCGGGTAAGATAAACAGTGTCAACGTCATGTATTCCCAAGCCATCCCTTCGCCTCACTCACTTCGTTGTGTTGCGTTAGTGGTCAGCATCTATATTATCCATCTCAATGGCCTGCGACCATCAATCCATGCGACTCAAATGGACTGATCCGCTCAAGGTTCTCAGCTTCGTTAGATCTAGGCCGTGTATTATCTAACGGACGCATACACCCCAAACCAAAATGGGCACTGTAACCCAGGCCAATGGGGCCGCACAGAGACGTAGGAAACATGAAGCGCACTCGAAAACCACTCTCTAATGTTTTGCGACCGTGTTTTCGTTCAACCTGCCAACGCCCCGATTGTGACCAGAGTTGAGCTGTTGCGATCGCAATAATCTTGCTGTCTGCTAACATCACTAGCCCCTGTTGATCTGCTTGAAACTGACAGTCTTTTGGATTGAGATCAAGTTGAGGCAGATAGCACAGCGCTTTGAGGGCCTGATGTTCTGGCCCATCTTTTTGGTAGCTCGTGCCTGGGATCAGTCTTGGCTTACCGTTGCGAATGAGCGGATAACGGGTCAGAAAAAATGGGGTTGATGATTCCCATATTGGAGCTTTGGAACCACAGTTGATGCTCAGATTCACGACACGGACTTGAGCGGTAGTTTTTCCAACCCAAAGCAATCGTATTCATGTCACAATTCCCTCGCTTAGAGGGACTGAATTGAAACGCAGATGAGGGGCGTTCTAATGCACCTTGAATGCGTCACAATTCCCTCGCTTAGAGGGACTGAATTGAAACCCCGTTTTTCGGACTTAACGATCATTTCTTCAGTCGTCACAATTCCCTCGCTTAGAGGGACTGAATTGAAACTGGAGGTCACGGTGGCAACTGACCGCACACTCGCCTGTCACAATTCCCTCGCTTAGAGGGACTGAATTGAGACGCTTATCCTCTTGGGCTGTTGGGAGGGGCTTTGTCGTCACATTTCTCTCGCTTAGAGGGACTGAATTGAAACCAACTGCGTTCTTTGAGTTTGGTGCGGTCCTCTTCGTCGCAATTCCCTCGAACGAGTTTCAAAAAGGGCACCTTTAACGCATGGGAGCGACACAGCGCATCTCATTTATTGTGCCGCATATTTACTTACAGATTGAGCTGCTAGAATTGATAAATTTCCTGACTGTTCTTAGTCGTTCGGTTGGGAGCGATGTTTCTTCCCGGAGCAGCCACTCTTGTTGTTTGGGCTTTAATCTTGGCTGAGCAAATACTCAACAGAGCGGCGCATATCCCGCGATATTTCAGTTAGCTCTACATAGACTCTTCTAAGAACAGCCATTTCTTCTTGATGACGAGCCTTCCATTGAGCATCAGCCTCTAAGTGCTGCTCAAGAATAGATTCAATGCGGTCTAATCTTTCTGACATTTGATTGCTCTGTTGCTTATATATCTACTATTGTAGTCTCTCGCTAACGTTTCCAAGTTATTGCTTTTATCCTAAAGAGCCGTCCTTAAACCTCGCTCCAATGGTTGTGCTTCGTTAAAAATGATCGCTCATCCAGGGGGCTGAACCTGCGAAGAGCGTATTTGCAATTGCGATCGCATCCCCTCTCCCCGACACCCAACCCAACTGCCGTAATTGCCCCGCACTCAAGAACCCTGAATACAGCGGAGCCAGCCCTCGAATATTGAGCTTCAAATCTCCTCGGCCCCCTCTAGTGACCTGCCCCTGGCGATGGGCAACCTTCAAGATAAAGCCCCCGGTGTTGTCTGCAAACAGTGGGTCTTCTATCTCTAAATGCAGCTCTGTTTTGACACCCGCAGGATACCCCCGCAGCGCCAGCGTCTGGGACACATTCACAATGCGAAGCAGCCATCGCTCTAGATGTTCGATGCGATAAATTTGCTCTTCTAACACCGACAGCAGCGGATCAATCGGGGGGCCATACCAAAAGAGGCGATTAGCCAATGAACGATGATCGGCCACAAAAGCCCAGAAGCGATGGATGGCCGCTGGGGTGAGACAGATGCGATCGCGAATCTTCAAATCATAGCTCCCCCCACCTGTGGACTGCTGCGTAAAAATGACGTAGCCCTCTGGTGCTTGGCGAGACCCTAGCAAATAAGCATAAACCGGCTGGCTATTATCTTCTAAAATCGCCTGCCACACAGCCTGATTGCGATCTAAATTACCGTTATTGAACGGGGCCTGCTGTCGATAAAGCGCAGAATATAGTGCCTTATCCCCAGGCTCTATTGAGATCAGCGGCAGGGCACGATGATCAGCGGATCGCAATTCTTTGTTTACCCTCAC
>JBAUJD010000442.1:0-4637 GCA_049683515.1 Thermosynechococcaceae cyanobacterium
GAGTAGGTGTCTAAGGCTCTTTTTGAGGGCGCGTCAGCAAAAATTATCTAAAAATGATTAAAATTGCTGTCAGTTGCGGCACCCTAACTAAGGAGCCTCTTCATAGAGTTCTCTTACTGATATGAAAACTGCCGTTGGCTAGACAGAGATTATGGGCAAGGTCATAGGGATTGATCTAGGAACAACAAACAGCTGTGTGGCTGTTCTAGAAGGGGGAACGCCTGTGGTAATCCCTAATACTGAGGGCGGAAGAACGACCCCCAGTATTGTTGGTTTTGGGAAATCAGGAGATCGCCTCGTGGGCCAGTTAGCGAAGCGTCAAGCCGTCACCAATGCTGAGAACACCGTCTTCAGCATCAAGCGATTTATTGGTCGGCGCTGGCAAGAAACCGAAAATGAGCGGTCACGAGTGGCCTATGACTGCGTGATGGGACGCGATGATACCGTCAACGTGCAGATCCGCAACAAAAGCTACACATCTCAAGAAATTGCATCAATGATTCTTCAAAAGCTGAAGAACGATGCAGAAAGCTATCTCGGAGAATCCGTCTCTCAAGCAGTGATCACAGTCCCTGCCTATTTCAGTGACGCCCAGCGGCAGGCTACCAAAGATGCCGGAACGATTGCTGGCCTGGAAGTGCTACGGATTATTAACGAGCCAACGGCAGCATCGCTCTCCTATGGTTTAGATAAACAGGATCAAGAACAAAAAGTACTGGTCTTCGACCTTGGCGGTGGCACCTTTGATGTCTCTGTACTGCAGTTAGGGGACGGTGTGTTTGAGGTTAAAGCAACCGCTGGTAATAATCACCTAGGCGGTGATGATTTTGATGAAACCATTCTTCGCTGGATGCTAGCCCATTTCCAGGAGGCTGAAAAGCTAGATTTATCGAATGATAAGATGGCGCTGCAGCGCCTGCGCGAGGCCTCAGAAAAGGCAAAAATCGAGTTGTCTAGTACGATTACAACCTCCATTAATCTTCCGTTTATTACCGCCGATGAGTCGGGTCCAAAGCATTTAGAGATGGATTTGACGCGGGCCAAATTTGAAGAGTTAGTGGCGGATCTAATTGCAGAAACCCTCAAGCCTGTTAAGCAGTCTCTTGAAGATGGGGGGTTAAAGCCCTCAGACATTGATCGGATTGTCTTGGTCGGTGGTTCCACTCGGATCCCAGCGGTTCAGAATGCGGTTCAAAATTATTTTGACGGCAAAACAGCAGACCGTTCCGTTAATCCAGATGAAGCCGTTGCTCTAGGGGCTGCCATTCAGGCCGGTGTGTTAGGCGGTGAAGTCAAAGATCTGTTGCTTCTTGATGTTTCCCCCCTATCTATGGGGATTGAGACCTTGGGTGGCGTCTTTACGAAGGTGATTGATCGCAATACGACCCTGCCCACTAGCCGCTCTCAGTGCTTCTCGACAGCCACTGACGGCCAGACCTGTGTTGAGATTCAGGTCTACCAAGGTGAGCGAGCCATGGTTAAAGATAATCGCTGCCTAGGTAAGTTTGAGCTAACCGGCATCCCCGCAGCACCTCGCGGAGTCCCTCAAATTGAAGTTGCCTTTGATATTGACGCCAACGGCATCTTAAATGTCTCGGCTCAAGATCGAGGTACCGGGCGTGAACAAAGTATTCGTATCTCTAATACTGGTGGACTTAGTCCTCTAGAAGTGGAGCGCATGCGCCAAGAAGCACAGGTGTATTCTGACCAAGATCAGGTTGCACGAGAGATTGCCCAGCATCGGAATCAGCTTGATAGCTTGCTGTACAATTACTCGACTACGCTTAAGGAAAATGGGAGCCAGATTAGCATTGATCTTCAACAGCGGGCGGAACAGATTGCGGCCCAAGCGAAAGCTGCTAATGCGGAAGGGACGGTCACGGCAACGCTGCTGAAGCAGCATATTGATGAACTCAATCGCGTGCTTATGGATATTGGCTCTGCCGTGTACCAGTACTCTGGCGCATCTTCTGCCCCCGTCGCCCCCCCCGTGGCGGTGGAGAGTCCGATCCCAGCATCTGTTGCTTCTGTCAACCCAACTCCTCGCGAGACAATGAATGATGATGCTACGATCATTGGTGACTTTGACGATACCGTCATCACGGACTATGAGGCCGTTGATTAACGAGAACGGTCGTCGGATATATGTTCTATTGAATCTGTGATCTATGGCTCGCGACTATTATGACCTGCTTGGTGTTTCTCGGAACGCTGACCCAGAAGAACTGAAGCGTGCCTATCGTCGACTGGCTCGTAAATATCATCCAGACGTAAATAAAGAGCCGGGAGCGGAGGATCAGTTCAAAGAGGTGAGCCGTGCCTATGAGGTGCTCTCTGATGCTGAAATGCGGGCGAGATATGATCGCTTTGGTGAAGCGGGTGTGGGTTCTTCTGCTGCCTCGGCAGGGGCCGGTGGGTTCCAAGATATCGGCGATATGGGCGGCTTTGCCGATATTTTTGAAAGCTTTTTTGGGGGTGGCTTTGGTGGATCAACCCAGGCCGGACGGCGACGCTCTGGGCCAGCGCGAGGCGAAGATCTACGCTTTGATCTGAAGCTAGATTTTCGAGAGGCGATTTTTGGGGGTGAACATCAAATTCGCATCTCTCACTTAGAAGTTTGCAATCCCTGCAGTGGGTCTGGAGCAAAGGCTGGGACGAAGCCACAGTCTTGCACCACCTGCCAGGGGGCTGGGCAAGTTCGACGGATGACGCGGACACCCTTTGGTAGTTTTACCCAGGTGTCTGTCTGTCCGACTTGTTCAGGATCGGGACAAATGGTGACCGACAAGTGCGAAACCTGTGGCGGTAAAGGGCAAAATCAGGTCAGCAAAAAGCTGAAAATCACGATTCCGGCAGGGGTTGATACGGGTACTCGCCTGCGGGTTTCAAATGAGGGTGATGCAGGACAGCGAGGCGGACCAGCAGGTGATCTGTACGTCTATTTGTTCGTTAAGGATGATGCTGAGTTTCGACGCGAAGGCTCGAATATTCTCTCTGAGCTAAAGGTAAGCTACCTGCAGGCCATTTTAGGTGCGAAGATCCCTGTGAATACGGTTGATGGCGAAGAGCCGGTCATGATTCCGGCAGGCACACAACCCGGGAAAGTGCTCACACTGGAGAAACATGGTGTTCCTCGCCTCGGCAATCCGGTCAGTCGTGGAGATCATTTGCTGACGGTGGTGATTGATATTCCGACGCGGGTGTCGGCGGAGGAGCGGGATCTGCTGGAGAAGCTTGCCCATATTAAGGGGGAGCAGGCCGGTAAGGGCGGTGTTGAAGGGTTCCTCGGTGGAATTTTTGGCCGATGAGTGATGTCGCCCAAACCCCTGATGCTCAGCTTGATCTGCGCGGAACGTCCTGCCCTCTAAACTTTGTGCGAACGAAGCTGAAGTTGCAAAAACTGTCGCCCGGATCTTTATTAGAGGTGTGGCTAGATCCGGGGGAGCCGATTGAGCAGGTGCCCGATAGCCTGACGATGGCCGGATACGAGGTGGAAGGATTGATTGACCATTCTGGTTATTTTGCGCTTCGGGTCCGGCGTCCCGTGGCGTCATGACAGATGCTCCGAACCCTAGTGACGCGCTCACTGGGATTGTAGTAGCGGTGCAGGCTAATTATTATCGGGTCAAGTTAAGCGCCTCTGGGACTTCAAGCGAGGTAATAGAGCTGCTGTGTACCCGACGATCTCGTCTGAAAAAGCTGGGTCAGCAGATTATGGTGGGCGACCGGGTTGGGATTGAAGAACCCGATTGGCAGGGCGGCAGAGGTGCGATCGCAACCCTCTCTCCCCGAACAACTCAACTCCAGCGTCCTCCGGTGGCAAACGCGAATCAAGTGCTACTCATGTTTGCCCTCACCGATCCCCCCCTCGATGCTCTACAGCTCACCCGTTTATTGGTCACAGTTGCCGTTACTGAGTTGAGGGTAGTCCTCTGCCTGAATAAGCAAGAGTTGGTCAGCCTTGAAAAACAGCAGCAATGGCAGACGCGCCTACGAGCTTGGGGCTATGAGCCGACGTTTATGAGTTTGTATGCTGGCACTGGGCTTGCGGAGCTTCACAACCGCCTAGAAGGGCAGCTCACGGTCGTCTCTGGCCCCTCTGGGGTAGGCAAATCAAGCTTAATTAATCATCTGATCCCCGACCGTGAGGTACGGGTGGGCACCGTTTCAGACCGCTGGGGACAGGGGAAACACACCACGCGCCATGTGGAACTCTTTGATTTGCCTGGGGGCGGTTTATTGACCGATACGCCAGGATTCAATCAGCCCAGTACCGTTTGCGCCCCGCAGGCGCTGGCTCAATACTTCCCGGAAGCACGGCAGCGGCTAGAGCAGGAGCCGTGTCGATTTAATGATTGCCTGCATCGAGATGAACCCCACTGTGTGGTGCGCGGCGATTGGGAACGGTACCCTTACTATTTGACGCTGCTAGAGGAAGTGATTGCGGAGCAGGGGGAGAGAGATGCGATCGCAAATGTTGAATCAACCCTAAAGCGTAAGACTAAGGGGAAGGGCAAAACGGAATACGAACCTAAGCTCTCTAGCAAGCGCTATAGACGGCCTTCTCGTCGATCCCAGCGCCAAGACCTTAATGACCTTTATCCTGACCGGCATGACACGAAAGATGGCTCTGCTTA
>JBAUJD010000443.1:0-3945 GCA_049683515.1 Thermosynechococcaceae cyanobacterium
ATCCCGACTATTACCTCACCTCTTTTCATGCCTACGAGTCAGGCAACTTAAGCTGGGACGCCGCCACAGAGGTTGAATCTGCAGCCCAAGCGGTCCATGCCAAAATCTGGCCGGAACGCGGTGCCCAGGGTGATGCTCATTTGAGGCAGACCTATCATGATTTGCTCAAGCAGCATATTCAGGCCGAGCCACAAACCATCTTAGATATGGGCTGTGGGGCGGGGATGAGTACCTTGGCCCTCCAGAACACCTATCCCCAAGCGCAGATCACAGGGCTGGATTTATCTGGTTATTTTTTAGCGATCGCAAACTATCGCAATCCACAGATTCAATGGCTCCACCGAGCCGCCGAAAACACGCAGCTCCCCGATCACAGCTTTGATCTCATTTCGATCTGCCTTGTGGTGCATGAACTCCCCCAAGCCGCTACCCGCAAAATATTGAGCGAAGCCCGACGACTGCTGCGTCCCCAAGGGCACTTCGCCATCATGGATATGAATCCCCGCTCTGAGTTTGTTCAGCGCCTGCCGCCCTACGTGCTAACGCTACTCAAAAGCACCGAACCCTACCTAGACGACTACTTTAGCCTCGATCTAGAGCAGGCTATTCTGGATGCAGGGTTTGCTGCACCCCAGATTTTTATCAACAGCCCCCGCCATCGTAGTGCGATCGCTCAAGTTAATGAAACCGCTTAGAGCCGGACGCTGTACCAATATCAATCAGCACAGAACCCCCTGACTATTGGCCCTGAGAGGTGAGCAGTCCCTCCACCAAAACGTAGGTCTTACCTTGAAAGGTGACGCTAGGCGCTTTCTCTAGACGCTTCTGTAGCTCCATTACATTGATCTGCGGTTCTACTGCCGGAACTGTCGCAGGCAGAGCGACTTCAGGGTTTAGCCCCGTGGGTCCGGTCGGAGCCAGCAGCGCTTCGCCAGAGATTTGATTACCGGCTGCAATCAAAGTATTGCTAGGGGTTGCATTGTAGATGGCGTATTGACCATTGCCTGCAAAGGTATTGCCGCCGGGGCTATCCAACGTCCCCAAATTCGGCTGAGCATTGGTAATGGCAACGAGGCCACTCTTTGTATTATTGGTAATACGGTTGCCGCGCAACATGGGGCGAGCTGAATGACTAACCACAATGCCATCGACGTTATCAGTAATCTGATTATTGAGAATTGCAGGCTGGGCCTGATCGCCAATCGCAATACCAAACCCTGTATTTTGAAAGATATTGTTGCGAACCGTACCCTGTGCCTTACCTGTGATCGAAAGTCCGTTGGCGCTGTTGGCCTGAAAAAGGTTGCTATCGATGGTGGGATTTGCATTCCCCGCCACAAAGACACCTTCTCTAAGGCTATTGGTAAAAGTACAGTTGCTCACGGTGGGGTTAGTCGATTCAATCCAGATCCCTGTGCCGCGAGAGCTAGGGTTGGTAATGCTGAGGCCCGAAATTTGGCTGTTGTTCTGGGCCAACAGCGTCACGTTTTGACGCCCCCACCAGGAACTGATATAGAGACCGCTGCCGTTGATGACAACATCTTGCCCTTTGTTTGTGTTGATGCCTTGGAGCGTCACCCCTGCAGGGACCACCAGCGGAAATGTTTCAGTGGTTGCCGTGTATTGACCAGAGGCCAAATAGATCACGGTGCCGGGTCGAGCCTGCTTGAGGGCTTGGGTAATGCTGCGATAGGTCTGCTGAATGCTAGTGCCAGGATTAGCATCTGAGCCAGCAGGGCTAACAAAGAGTTCGTGACTGACAGCGGGGCTAGCTGCAGCGTTAGGATTTGGGTGAATAGATTGTGCCTGTGCAGGCTGGAGGCCGCTAGAAGAAAGGACGGCCAGCAGACAACCGAGCTGGGCCGAACGCGTCAGCCAGCGGGTCTGAGAAAAAATAGACATGATAAATGGTGCCCCCCAGGGGCGTGTGAGTGTGAGTGAGTGAGTAAAGGCAAAAATACGGCAGACTACCGGTAAAGATAGCCACTGGGGGAACATCCAGCAAAAACTCTCCGCTGACGACGCTTCTGGTTCAAGGAAGCGCGACCAAGAATTAGCGTGGGAACCTTGCTTATTCTTAGCGTTCCCAGATTGTGAACGTTATTTAAAAGTATTGAGAGATACCGCTCTATCGTGATACTCTGCGGAGCCGTTGAGAGTAAAACGAGGCCGATTCGTCACCCTCGCCACATTCTTGGGCAAAGGTAATCAAATGATGGCTGACCAGACCAATGTGAATGAGGCTTTCAATGCGACCGGCCTTGAGGGCAGGCCAAGCCATCTTCCAGAAGGTTTTGCGATAGGAGCTGAATACCCCGACTTTAAGAAATAGATTGCGCAGGGTCCGCAGACCAAGCTTGATGTTAAACCAAGACAGTCGAGCCTTACTGTTAGGCACTTCAATGCGGTTCGGGAAGGTGTGGTGGTAATGGTAGTTAAACCGCTCGTATAGAAACTCTGGCTCAAAGGCCGTGGTAATACAGCGCCGCCACATTTCAACAACCTGCTCGTAGGGCATCAGAAAGTCAATGTTTGAATCGCGGGTTTCGTCATCAAGAATGAGTCGCCCTTCTGCTTCGAGGCGGTCCCAGAGTTGGGTGCGTGGTAGGGCATGGAGCAAGTTAATGGTGAGGGTGGGAATCTTGGACTGGCGAATAAAGTCAAGAATGCGATCGCAGGTCTCCGGTGTATCGGTATCTAACACCAAAATAATCCCCGAAACCACTTCAATACCGTAGCTGTTCAGCGTTTCAATCGCCTTGAGAATCGGCATACTCAAGTTCTGATCTTTAGAAATCGAATGGAGCGCCTCTGGGTCGGGGGTCTCAATCCCGCAGAACACCGTACAAAAATAGGCCTCTCGCATCATTTCGAGCAGCTTGGGGCTTTGGGCAATATTGAGGGTGGCCTCACAGGCAAACTGAAGGGGGTAACCATTGCGCTTTTGCCAATCAATCAAATGGGGAAGCAGGTCCATCACCGCGCGGCGGTTACCAATAAAATTGTCGTCCACAAAGTAGACCGCCCCCGGATTGCCAGAGGCTAACATCGCATCTAGCTCCTCTATGATCTGGTCCGGTGATTTAAGACGAGGATTATGACCATAGAGCGCCGGGATATCACAGAACTCACAGTGAAAGGGGCAACCACTCGAAAATTGAACACTACCCAGAAAATAATTCGTTAAGTTAACCTGCTCGTAGGCTGGCACCGGGAACCGATCCAGGGGGAGCCGGTCTTGGGTCTCAAGTCGAAGCTGCTCGGTAGGGCGCTCTGGGGATTGATCTAAATATTCGATCAAAGCATCATCGGCATCTCCCAGTTCACCGACCCTGAGAATATCAAAATCTGGATAGTATTCTGGACAACCCGAAACGGAAGGACCACCCACAATCGTAAGTTTGTTGTGACGGTGTGCGATCGCATTAATTTCATTAACTTGGGGCCGCTGAATATGCATACCGCTGGTAATCACCGCATCAGCCCAGCGGTAGTCTGCTTCGGCTGCAGCCTGAACATTTTCATCAATCAGCCGCACCTCCCACATCTCAGGTAGATAGGCCGCCACGAGCAAGATGCCCTGAGGTGGCATAAAGGCTTTCACATGGCCCAGCAGCGGGTAGGCGTGGTGAAAGGTACCAAAGGAGCGGCTGTACTTGGGAAAGATGCACAGAATCCGCCGCTTGTTTTGGGGACGATAGGGCGTTCGGCGCGAGTGGGGCTGCTGGTCAGCAGATTGAGATTGAACCTCTTTTATGAGTGTTGTGGTCATTGGATGCAAGGCTCCTCAAAGATTGCGCTGTAACAGGCACCTCAACACACCCATAATATCCATTAATATCAAAGCCAGGATCCATCAAAAGCTTTAGAAAAGATTGTGTTTCAGAGAAATTAACGCTAGGTTGACATCAATAGGTGCACAATCATCGTGGTACCGTCGCCACT
>JBAUJD010000444.1:0-4178 GCA_049683515.1 Thermosynechococcaceae cyanobacterium
CGCTACAAGATTCCCCTAGGAGAGCTGGTATGGGAAGTCGATGAGTTCGCAGGACTGAATCGAGGGTTAATCATTGCTGAGGTAGAGCTGTCCGCGCCGACCCAAGAGATTCTTCGGCCTGACTGGGTGGGTGAAGAGGTATCCCACGATGTTCGCTACTATAACTCCAGCTTGGCTAGGGCACCCTACTCTACCTGGTGAGCGAGAGCGTCAGACAGTCTCTAGAGCGCATCATGATCAGCCTCTCCTGTGCGAATGCGAACCACCTTCTCGATGGGCGAGACAAAAATCTTGCCGTCACCAATATTGCCGGATCGGGCTGCACTCATAATGCAGTTGACGGTCGTTTCCACGAGAGAGTCGTTGACGACCACGTCGATACGGCGTTTTTGCAAAAATTCAATGGTATATTCTGAACCGCGATAGCTTTGGGTTTGCCCCTTTTGCTGTCCAAAACCTCGCACCTCTGACACCGTGATCCCAACAATCCCAGAATTAACGAGGGAGCGCTTGATATCTTCTAGCTTGTGGGGGCGAATAATAGCGGTCACTTTTTTCATCTGGTCATGCTCCGATGCAGTTGGCCCAATGGTTTGAGATATCAGTTAGAGTGTGCCGCCATTCTACAGGAGTCAACGGCTCCTATGGGCCAGAAACTTTTGCTGTTCTATGATGGGGTGCCATGAAGTCAATTATAGATTGAGCGATCCCCTTGCAGACCCCTCGGAGCAATGACGATGAAGATAGCGATCCCCATTATTTTATCTGAACAATTTTTAATGCATCAAACTGGAGCAGGGCATCCAGAGTGTCCTGAACGGCTCACGGCAATTCAGGATGCGTTAAAGACCTCAACCGATGCAGAACGCTTTGAGTGGCGCGTTCCCACACCCACTCAGCAGCGAAATCCGATCCCTTGGGTCGGTCAACTTCATGATCAAGACTATGTGCAATCGGTTCAGCAGTTGGCCCTGCGGGGCGGTGGGTACCTTGATGGCGATACGGTGCTCTCGGCTCAAAGTTATGATGTTGCTCTACTGGCGGTTAATGCTTGGCTCGATGGCGTTGATCATGTCTTAGGGACAGATGCCCCGGCCTTTGTGTTGGCTCGTCCACCGGGGCACCATGCTTTGCGATCGCAAGGCATGGGCTTTTGTGTGTTTGCCAATGCTGCTATTGCAGCTCACTACGCCCTCGAACAGGGAGCGACCCGCGTCGCCATTCTTGACTGGGACGTGCACCACGGCAACGGCACCCAAGCGCTGGTGGAAAGCAACCCGCAGATTGCCTACTGCTCACTCCATCAATCCCCCTGCTATCCCGGCACCGGAGCCGCCCACGAGCAGGGCGATCACCACAATGTCTTGAATCTGCCAATGCAGGCGGGGAGTACGTTTGATGACTACCAACAGACCTTTGAGCAGCGCGTCATACCTTTTTTGACTCAATTCAATCCTGATCTGTTGATTGTTAGTGCTGGCTATGATGCCTTGGCGGTCGATCCGCTCGCGGGGATCAATCTGCAGCCAGAGGACTACGGCATCTTGACGGATCAATGCCTCTCGCTCACCCACCGCATCCTGTTTGGTTTAGAAGGAGGGTATCACCTAGAAGCGTTAGGGCAGTCGGTTCTAGCGACGGTTACGGCTTGTTTAGCGGTCATGAATGACAAGGGGTAATGGATAATTAACCTCATTATCTCTCACCCACTCAAACCCAAAAGGAACCACTGACACCTCCTTAATTAATCCGAACCAGTCGGATCTCAGTCCGCTGATTTTGGGGGTCGCCTGGAGAGGTCTGAGGGCGAGGTTCGCTAGCGCCTTTGCCCACCGCAATGATTTTCTGCTTCAGCCCTTTCTCTTTTAGGTACTGGGCAACCACGTTAGCTCGTTGCTGGCTGAGAATTTGATTGATCTGGGCGTCTCCGGTTTTAGAGGTGTGCCCAATCACGCGAACCGCGACGGTGTCTGGGTTAAATTCAGCAATTTCTGATGTGAGTCGATCAAGGGTTTGGGTGCCGCTGCTCACTAAATTAGCCGATCCGGTGGAAAAGTTGACTTCTCCCTGTACCTGCAAATTACCAATGCTTTGAGCCGCTTCAATTTGAGCGGTACTCACCTGTGTATTCCCCTGACCGGAGAGGGTGCCCTCTAGCCTTGCGGCTAACTTGGGGTTGTCTGCTCGAATCAATTTAATCAGCGTTTGTGTATTCTGAGCTGCCTTGACTGCAAGCTTGGGCGTATACAACTGCTCTGGATTCTGGGGAGCAGCATCCAGCCGTTTGGACTCAATTAAAACCGATGAAATGGCCTTAATCCGGTCTTTGAGCGTTCCTCTTTCCATCCAGTTTTTTGATTCAGTGGCCGTAAAAAAGTCAATGCCGCTCAACACCGTGGCGGCATCGTCAGGGGAAAGGTCACCATCAGCAGCCACTTGGGCCTGAAGCTCTGCTGCGGACCGCATATTGGCATCAATGCGCCGATAGTACGTTTCTAAAAAGCCCTCAATTTGTTCTGGCTGAGCATCAATCAGACGGTCTGAGGCGACGATGACATCCACGATAGATTGGGGGGTGTCGCGGCTCGACAACACGACCGTATCGCCCCGCTTGCGGGCCTTAGAGACGAAGGGTTCCCACAGAATTGCGATCGCAACATCTTTTGATTCATCCTGCATCACGGTCCAGGCATCAGAAGAATCGGCGACTTCAATGATGTTAAATTCGGACAGGTTAAAGGCATCGAACTTCGTATCGAGCACTAGCGCTAGATATTCACTAGGCGTATCCCCGGCGTAGACAATGCTCAGCCTTTGATCCTTGCGGCTGTTCTGGAGCTGTTTAAGCGCCAAAAGAGAATCCAGTTGTGGATATTGTTTGGTATTGAGGACGGCGGCATCTGCACCAATGGTGCGATCAATGAGGCCCACAATCTTTCCCTTGGGGTCATGCCGCAGGAATTGATCGAGGGTGGTCACCATCAGATCGGCCTTTCCGGTACTTAAATCCTTGGCCCGTGTCGCTTGATTAAACTCATCGCGGTAATTAAGCTGAATGCCTGACTCTTGGAGTGCCGCTTTGAAGGCGTCATTGCGAAAAGTGCTGTACCCACTAAAGGTATCGCCGAGGAGCGTTAACTGAGCCGACTCAACGGGTGGAAGAACGTCCCCGGTGGTGGGATCCAAATTCCCTAACAGAATCGGAATCACAAGCTGCCTTGCCAGGAAATATCCTCCCCCGATTAATACACCATAGGCCAGCAAGACGATCGCAACTGAACGGGGTGAGAATTTTTTACCTAGCTTCATCGCAAATTTTTCCCCTGACGGTGCCTTGAATGGTGGGCGAATGCAATCTAATGTAACAATTCCAGCACTCTGAGAGAATCAGTCGGTGAACGTAATGGAATACAACCTCGGTCATGCCCCTTGGTCAGCGGAACGTCGATCATTCGGATTTGAGTTCAGCACCGTCTTATCGCCAGATCCTGCCAGGGAAAGCGTTCACGTTAAGATTGCCCATTCATTGCCGCTTCACCTTTTCTACCGCCAGTTGCCCAAAAGTAAATAGGTTCCCCAATAATGGGGGGCTGCATAGCCTTCCTCAAGCATTAACGCAAGTTGGGCCTGACGTAAAGCCTCTGCTTTTGAGGTTTGGGGCTGAGCCAGGGCTTGATAAAACCGTTCAGTGAGTTTTGTGCTGGCATCATCATTGGCTTGCCAGAGCGTTGACAACGTACTACGAGCGCCAGCACGAACGGCAACGCCCGCCATTCCGAGCACTGCCCGTCTATCGCCCAGGGCGGTTTCGCAGGCGCTCAAAATGAGCAGCTCTAGAGGAGCGGCCTGGGAACTTACAAACGATTGAATCAGTTGATCGAGATCGGTTGTGCTAATGCGTTCTTGATAGGCAACCAAATAGGTCTCCTCAGGATCTGAGCTAAAAACACCGTGGGTTTTCCAGTGAATACCCGTTATTTTCCCCCGCTGGAATTGTTCCTGAATATTAGCCTTTGTGAAATTACGATTAATCAGGGGCGGTTGAGTTTGAAAACTTTTGGGGATGAGGTCTAGTTCTTTTTGTACCTGATCAATCGCAGGAAAGTTCACGCCGCCAATCACCTGTGGCACACTAACGCCACCCGACAGAATCTTAAGCGGCGGCTGCGACGGTGGGG
>JBAUJD010000445.1:0-2061 GCA_049683515.1 Thermosynechococcaceae cyanobacterium
ATCTATTCCCGCTTTTGCTAGCGAAAGGGGAGCCGATGTATGGCTATGTTGCCGATGGCTACTGGTGTGATGTAGGAAGCCTAGAAGCCTATCGTGAAGCCCAATATGACGCCCTCAATCGAGCCGTCAAGCTTGATTTTGCCCACCCTGAAGAGTCGCCCGGTCTCTGGAAAGGGCACAACAACTATATTGATCCCCTCGCTCAAATTCATCCGCCCGTTTTTATTGGCAACAACTGTCGCATTGGTCCCCGCGCCATCCTTGAACCCGGCACGGTGATTGGCGATAACGTCACCATTGGCGCGGATGCCGATCTGCAGCGACCGATTCTTTGGAATGGCGTCTTAGTGGGCGAAGAGGCTCATCTACGGGCCTGCACGATCACTAGGGGGGCGCGGGTTGATCGACGCGCCCATGTTTTAGAAGGGGCCGTTGTGGGCGCTCTATCGGTCATTGGTGAAGAAGCGCAGGTGAGTCCCGGCGTTCGGGTCTGGCCCAGCAAAAAAGTTGAACCCGGCGCAATCTTAAATATCAACTTGATTTGGGGTAACACCGCCCGTCGCAACCTGTTTGGTCAACGGGGCGTGGCGGGTCTAGCGAATATAGATGTCACGCCTGAATTTGCGGTCAAGCTGGGGGCTGCCTATGCTTCCACACTGAAGTCAGGCTCTCAGGTGGTGATCTCCCGCGATCAGCGGAGTATCTCTAGAATGGTTTCTCGTTCGCTGGTCTCCGGGCTGATGTCTGTAGGGATTCACGTTCAGAATTTAGAGTCTACTGCGCTGCCTATCTCCCGCTGCGTTGTCCGCACCCTCGATGTTGTGGGTGGGATTCTCGTCCGTATTCACCCCGATCGCTCGGACTACATCCTGATTGAGTTCTTTGATCAAGAGGGCATCAATGTCACCAAAGGCAAAGAGAAAAAAATAGAAGGAGCCTACTTCAAGGAGGATTTTCGACGTGCCCCCATTGATGAAATCGGCAGTATTACCTATCCCAGTCAAATTCCTGAACTCTACGCCACCAATTTTGAGCAACACCTCAATATTGATGCGATTCGGAAAGGATGCTTCAAAATTGTCGTTGACTATATCTATGCCGTTTCGGGGGCGGTATTGCCTCAGTTTCTAAACAAATTTGGGTGTGATGTCGTGGTGCTCAATGCCAGTCTGCGGCAGACTAACCCCTCTCCAGAAGAACGGGCCGAACTTCTCAGTCAGCTAGGGCCAGTCGTGGAGGCGCTCAAAGCCCATATCGGTGTTCAAGTGGCCGCCAATGGTGAACAGTTGATTCTCGTGGATGAAAGCGGCAGCGCCATTGAGGGCGAATCCCTCACCGCATTGATGGTGGAAGTCATTTTAACGGCCCATCCTCGCGGTACAGTCGTGGTGCCGGTTAATGTTTCGAGCGCAGTGGAAATGGTGGCCCGTCGTCATGATGCCACTGTGATTCGTACCAAGGTTAGCCCAACGGCCCTCATGGAAGCATGCCGCGCCCACCCTGATGTTGTCTTAGGCGGTAGTGCCTCCACCGGATTTATTTTCCCGCAGCTTCACCCGGGCTTTGATGCGATGTTTTCCATCGCGAAACTGATTGAAACGCTACGGCTGCAGTCTCAACCCCTTGGGCAGCTTCGGGCCGAACTGCCGGTTGTGTTTCACCGCACTCAAGATGTCCGCTGCCCCTGGATTCATAAAGGGGCTTTGATGCGTCATCTAGTGGAAACCCATCCTGCCGGGAGATTGGAATTGATTGATGGGGTGAAAATTAAGCAGCCCCACAATGACAACTGGATCTTGATTTTGCCCGATGCCAGTGAGCCGCTGGTCCATCTCTACGCCAACGGATGCGATCTCGACTGGGTTGATGCCACCCTCTATGATTATCGTCAGCGCGTGCAGACCTTTGTTGAAACTGCGCCCCAGTCTGACCTCACGGACATTCCGCAGGTTAGCTATCCGGTCAAATAATACTTTTGGCAAGGTGGATCAAAGAAGCTGAGAATCTTCAGCCGCTCAGGGGTTAAATTCGATACTTGGGTGTGCCCATTGAAACAAACGA
>JBAUJD010000446.1:0-5544 GCA_049683515.1 Thermosynechococcaceae cyanobacterium
GTATCTAGCCTGGTCAACGTTGAGGCACCATCTTGACCCTTAAATCGGAGCTTCCCCTCAGCCGTATAGACAGGCGTTTGAGTGAACCCAAGAAAAATTAAGGGAGCTGCCGTAGCGACAAAGACAATAGAGGCCGGAAGCCATCGCCGCCTCAAAATACGGAGATACTGTCCTAAGTCAATTAAGTCTGTGTCTTTTGCCTTCATTTTTACTTTGGTGATCAGGTTTTAAAACTGGAGCAACATCGTTTAGCTAAGCAGCTTAGACTCAATGTTCAGAAAAGCGTGATGAGTGCCAATATCCATTACCCGCAAAGGCTAATCGTATAGTTTAAGGCTTTCTGCACTTTAGCTACTTGTCTACTTCTTCGTATTCATAACTTATAAACGAAGGGTAAGGTTGTTTCTAAAGATACAACAGCTAGCAGCTATTTTGGTGTAGTCAAAAATTCGGCACATGTGACTGATTTCTCGTTTGTATAGCAATTTGATGTTGATCAACACTACTAAGTGCCCGAACGTCCTGATTTCTTTGTCTCTAAGGACACATACTTGCAGCTTACTCATGCTCAACCCAGTCACGGGATGTAAATACATCCAACTCTTGCGAGCCAGAATATTTTTTTTCTAGAGTTAAAACATATTTTGCTTCTACTAATGCACTTGTAGTCCTTAAGTATTGCACTAGTAGCACCTTTGATAGACGAGCTTGTGTAGCCTAGGATACTTTTGCTATCAGATGATGATGGGAATCCATGCAATTTCCACTAATTTCTATTAATCTTTCCATAACCAGTTGTCATAATAGGACTCTGTGAGGCTTCGCATTTAAAATGGCCCACCTAAGCCATACAACCCAGAAAGACAGGGAATCCCTAAGAGCTACACTCTTCACCAAACCTTCACTTTGTTCGCTTTTTCCAGCCTTTTTAAATGGAGTGAAAATTGAAGCTTGCGCTTGTGCATACTTATCCTTTACTATTCGCAATAATCAAGAAATGATTATTGTTGATTATTATTTGAACAAAAAGTAATTTGGGATACAAATAAAGCTCTAGTTGTTTATATCCTGTTTTTTGAAGTAGGATTTAGGTGACCTTAGATACAGTAGGAAATCGGGCTGATCTGCTAGAAGTTAGACAGTTTGCTTTTGGGTTGGCACGGGTTTGTCGGGGTGTCTGCTTTTGAGGCAGCTCTTTGTAATTTTTTTTTTGAATTAGAAATTTTAGTATTCAATGAGCCTGATGCACTTTGGGTAGAAGTTTGTTGTAGTTGAGGGTTTAGCGTTGTTATCTTCTTCAAAAAAACTCGCGTTTAGTGATTCGACTGGTTTGATCAGTGGCAGAAAGGCTTACAAATTTCTGGAGACATGGCTGAATGCGTTGACGATTTCTGATTTGAATGCACTGATTTTAGATGCGATCGCATCTAAAACCCGCAGCGTTATCGCCAATCACAACTTGCACAGCATTTATTTATATCATCGCGATCGCAAAATGCGCAGCTTTTATGCCGAAGCCGACGTGATTCATGTCGACGGCATGGCAATCGTTCTACTCGGAAAACTACTGGGACTACCGTTGCGGCGTGAGCATCGTGTTACCTACGCCGACTGGGTGTACTCCATTATGGCTGAAGCCGCCCAGCATCACTGGCGTGTATTCTATCTGGGGGCCAAGCCAGGAGTCGCTGAAGACGGAGCCAGATTGCTACGCCGTCAGTATCCTTCTTTGCAGATTGAAGTGGCCCATGGTTACTTTGATAGCCGACCCCAGAGTGACGAGAACCAGCAGATCATCGACACCATCAACGCCTATCGGCCTCACATCTTAATGGTGGGGATGGGGATGCCTCGCCAAGAGCATTGGATTTTAGAGAACCGCGATCGCCTTAAGACCTATGTGATTTTGCCCTCAGGCGCAGCCATTGACTATGTCGCAGGTCATGTGCCGACACCGCCTCGATGGGCTGGCCGATGGGGATTGGAATGGTTATTTCGACTATTCTCTGAGCCGAAGCGCCTTTGGGAGCGCTACTTGATTGAACCCTGGTTCGTGCTCAAACTGATATTTCGACAGTATCTCAAAGGGCTTCGCCGCAAAATCAGTCGGGCTTAGGCATTGCCAGCGCAACGTCTTGTTTACCCCCTGCGAAGCCATCCGCCTTTAGGAGTTAGGAATCATGAGCCAAAGTATATTATCGAAACCCGAAAATGACTTACGAGCGCCGAATGTTTCAAGGCTTCGTAAAGGAACGATCTTTCGGTGGTTCCGAATTGCGTCACTATTTGTCCTCGACTGTTTATTTATAGCAGCGGCATGGATGGTGGCCGACCGACTGGGAACTCCCATGGACTCTCCGTGGCGCATTGAGACGAACCCCTACGCTCTGCTGCCTGCCGTCGGCATCATTGTTAGCATCATGGCGGCTCGCGGACTCTACGCCGAAGGTGATAAACGACGAGATTACCGAGGGCTGGTCAAAGCGGTCGTCCTTGGGAATGTTTTGCTGCTGATGGTGGCGTTCTTCTACGAACCGGATCAATTTGTGTCGAGATCGAACTTTCTGCTGTTTTTGGTCCTCAGTGTTTTGGCAACGTCGCTCTCTCATTTCTTAGTCGATACCGGCGTTACTGCTCTGCGAGGAAACGGATTAATTACTTATCCGGTATTCCTGATTGCAGATCCTGACCATCGAGAGCGAGCGATGGCGCTCATCAACCGCGAGAATCGATATGTCATTCAAGGCGTAGAGTCGGCTGCGGCTCTAGACCGTGACCAGCGGGCGGTAACCTTTGACAAGCTAAAGCGATTAGGCATTACAGAAGCCTTTGTGACCTGGGATTCTATTCGGAGGCGGTTGTTTCTCTCTTGGCATTTTCAAAGTAGCGGCATTACCTTGCGGGTGATTCCAGATCGAGATGAGCCGCTCTTCAATGGAGCCAGCCTATGGATGATCGGAGGGGTACCCTCCCTGAGCTTTAACCCAGCAGTAGTTACGGGCCTTGATTTTAAGGTGAAGCAGGTGCTTGATTTTTGCGGTGCGCTTTTGATTTTAATCGTCGCATCTCCGCTGTACCTGCTCATTATGCTTTTGATCAAGCTTGATTCGCCGGGACCGATTTTCTATCGACAAACCCGCGTGGGTTTGCACGGGCGGCGCTTTAAGGTCTGGAAATTTCGCAGCATGGTGGTTAATGCTGCGCAGCTCCAGCAAGAATTAGAGGCCATGAATAAGAATAAAGACGGTATTCTCTTCAAAATGGAGAATGATCCTCGCATTACCAAGATCGGCAAGGTATTGCGGAAATATAGCCTAGATGAGCTGCCCCAAATCTTCAACGTTCTCTGTGGAGAGATGAGTTTGGTGGGGCCACGGCCCCTGCCGCTAAGAGATGTAGAGCAGTTTTCTGAGCATCACTTTATTCGCCATGAGGTTCTGCCCGGTGTGACGGGCCTCTGGCAGGTTTCAGGGCGCTCTGATATTGAAGACTTTGAGCATGTGTTGAAGCTCGACCTCAGCTATATCGAGCGCTGGTCGCTGTGGCTTGATTTATCCATCCTGTTTAGGACGGTTGGGGTGATCGCCCAAAAGTCGGGTGCCTATTAAATGGTCAAGTGGGTTTCTGTTGATCGATTGGTTCTGGGGTTTAGGAGCGTCGGTTTGTGATGGTGCAGTCAAGGTTAAAGGTTAAGGAGGGTGCGGCTGCACCCTCTCGCGAGACGGCTTGGTTACATTATTTAGCCGCACTACGGCCTCGGCAGTGGACCAAGAACTTGATTGTTTTTGCTGCACCGCTGTTTGGGTTCAGTATCAATCTTGATTCATTCCTACACAGCGCATTAGCGTTCGCCGTGTTTTGCTGCGCTTCTAGCAGCTTTTATCTCCTGAATGATGTGGCCGATGTTGAGTCAGATCGACGACATCCGGTTAAGTGTAATCGCCCCATTGCGGCGGGTTTAGTCACTGTGCCCATGGCGATTGCGATCTCAACCCTTTTACTGAGCGGAGCGCTATGGTTTGCTTGGCAGCAGTCGATGGGTCTGGGGGCTGCGCTAACCGGCTATGCCGTGCTGCAGGTGTTGTATAACTTAAAGCTGAAGCGGGTTGTTATTTTAGATATTCTTGCGATCGCAACCGGCTTTATTTTAAGGGCTGTTGCGGGAGCTGCCGCAACGGGTATCTTCCTGTCTTCTTGGTTTTTGCTCTGTACTGCGATGTTGGCCCTGTTTTTGGGGATCGAAAAACGAAAAGCAGAACTGCGACTCGTCGCCCTGCACGGTGGTAAGACCCGCGCTGTCCTCAATCACTACTCCATCCCTTTGCTGATTCGCATGGAGAGCATGGTATCGACCGGTGCAGTCATGAGCTACGTGCTGTGGAGTTCTGGCCCCGTGCTCCAGGGTGCCTCGACGCCTTGGATGATGCTGACCTCACCCTTTGTTCTATACGGCATTTTTCGATATCAGTTGCTCAGTGACCAATCCAGTCGAGTCCGCAGTGACACCGAGGGAGAAGATGAGAAAACAGAGCGTCCCGAAGATGTATTGCTCAAAGACCGACCCGTCTTTTTGACCGTTTTGCTGTGGGGTGTAACGGTCTTTGCAATTTTGTGGCTCCAGAATCATGGTGTCATTCAATAACACTTCATTGAGTTCCTAAGCTTTTTTGCCAAAATTTAATACCTGTGGGGGTATTCATTAAATGCTGACGCCTAGCGGCTTGCTCAAGCCTCGTTCGACACCTGCCATTGATGGGAGTCACACCAAACAAACAAACTACAAATACTATGCCGCCGTCTCTATCTTTCTAGTCGGTGTTTTTCTTCGTTTCTTTCTGCTCACCAATCAAAGCCTATGGATGGATGAAGGCTTTAGCCTCTACAACTCTGATGGTGATTCCTGGCTAGAGATGTTTGCCAGGGTGAGGAGCCTCCCCACCGCAGACAAGTTTCAGCCGCTCTATTATTGGCTCCTCTTCGGGGTGAGACAACTCTTTGGTGACTCGGAGATGGTTCTGCGCGGGCTTTCGGCGGTGTTAGGTAGCCTGACGCTGGCGCTGGTGTATGCTGTGGCCCTACGGTTCTACGGTCAGCGCCACGCTTTTTATACCCTCTGCTTGGCGACCTTTAGCGCCCTGTTGATTTTCTTGAGCCAAGAGGTTCGCAACTATGCGCTGATCCTATTTTTATCTGCTCTACAGCTCTATTTTATGAGCGGCGAGATTACATCAAAGACGCCTTCTCGCCCATTTTTTAAGTGGATCTTCTCTGCCGTCACCGGTCTGGCGTTGCTGTGTACTGTGCAAACGGCTGTTTTCTCAGCCAGTTTGAGTGTGTCCCATTTACTGTGTAAAAAAGACTGGAAAGCTTGGCTAGCCTGGTGGTTGCCTGTGGGCTTATTTACGATCCCTGCCATTTTATATTATCTGGCTCTTCCAGGGCAAACCGATCCAGGGACCGTTGCGATTTCTCGCTCAGGCTTCCCGATCCTTTTCAATATGGTGTTTGTCATCTATGGTCTGCTGGTAGGCAGCACCTATGGAC
>JBAUJD010000447.1:0-2619 GCA_049683515.1 Thermosynechococcaceae cyanobacterium
GCATGATGATGGTGGGGTCAATAAAGCTTTCATACTGAGCGGCTAGCACCAGAAAAACCAAGAGGAGTCCTAAACCAAAAATAACGGCAGCCTGCCCTCCCGACTCAATCTCCTCTAAAGAGGTGCCGGACCATTCGTAGCCTAGCCCAGGTGGAAGCGTCTCGGCGGCGGTTTCCATTGCCCGAATCGCCTGACCAGAACTTGCGCCGGGGGCAGGCACACCATTAATTTCAATGGAGCGGTTGAGGTTGTAGTGGTTAATGGTTTGAGCACCTGTTTTAGTCGTTGTGGTGACTAAATTGCTGAGGGGAATCATCTGATTCTCGCCGGAGCGCACGTATAGATTGTTGATATCTTCTGGGTTAGACCGAAACGGCTCGTCAGCCTGTACATAGACGCGATAAGTCCGGCGTCCTAGGGTAAAGTTATTGACAAACCGAGAGCCGAGATAGGTCTGAAGGGTATTGAAAATATCATCAATGTCAACCTGAAGAGATTTGGCTTGGTCACGGTTAATATCCACTTCAATTTGGGGCGTGTTGGCAGCATAGGTACTAAAGGCCGCTGCGATCTCAGGTTGTTGATTCGCAACCCCCAGTAGCTGCCCCATATTGGCAACCAACTGCTCGACTTCGAGATTACCCCGCCGATCTTGAAGCTGAAACTGAAAGCCGCCAAAGCTGCCTAACCCTTGAATCGAGGGTGGATTTAGCGGCAAAATCCGAGCCTCAGAGATTTGAGCTAATTCACCCTGCACGCGCCCAATAATCGCCAAGGCTGACTCCTGGGAGCCTCGGCGCTCAGACCAAGGCTTGAGGGTCGTAAAAATGATGCCGCTGTTGGCGGTGCTGCCGCTAAAGCCAAATCCACCCACGGCAAAGGTGGCTCGCACCTCTGGAATGGGCAACAGTTTCGCTTCAATCTGGCGCATCACGTCGCTGGTGTAGTTGAGCGAGACGCCTTCAGGCCCGCGCACCAGCGTAATAAAATAGCCCTGATCTTCATCGGGTAAAAAAGCTGAAGGAACTGTCTGATAGAGCCAAGCCGTTAAGGTCAGCAGCGCTGCAAAGACGGCGAGAACCAGAAACTTGAACCGATCCATCCACTGCAGCGATCGCCCATACCCTCGCCTCATGCCATCTAAAAAGCGATTGAATTGCCGGAACATCCAGCTCAACCAGCCCAGCCAGCTCGGTAAGGTGGGATTTTGGCGCAGGAGTAAGCCCGATAGCGTCGGCGTTAAGGTGAGGGCGTTGAAGGTGGAAACCGCGATCGCAAACGCAATGGTCAACGCAAACTGCCGATACAGCGCCCCCGTCGTCCCTGGGAAAAACGCCACCGGAATAAACACCGCCATCAATACCAAGGATGTCGCAATGACCGCACTGGTCAGATCCCGCATAGTTTCAATGGCCGCTTGCTTAGGGGGAATACCCTTTTGGATGCGATCGGAAATATCTTCGACGACCACAATGGCATCATCCACCACCATCCCCGTTGCCAGGGTCAGGCCAAATAGCGTCAGACTATTGATCGAAAAGCCAAAGATTTTGATAAAAGCAAAGGTACCGATCAGCGAGATCGGAATCGTGATGGCAGGAATAATGGTCGTGCGCCAGTCCTGCAAAAAGATAAAAATCACGAGCACCACCAGGCCGACGGCTTGCGCCAGGGTCCAGATGACTTCAGACAGGGACTGTTCAACAAAGTCAGTGGTGTCAAAGCCGATATCGTAGGTCATTCCCGGCGGGAACTCCTCGGAGACCTTTTTCATCTGGGCTTTGACGCCCCGAGCCACCTCCAGCGCATTGCTGCCTGGAATTTGATAGATGCCAAGGCCCACCGCATCATTGCCGCGAAACCGCAGGAAGGTACTGTAGTTCTCGGCCCCCAGCTCGGTCCGCCCCACATCGGTCAACTTTACCAAGCTGCCATCGTCCCCTCTGGCAATCACTAAGTCCTCAAACTCAGACACACTTTTAAGCTGACTAATGGCCCGCAGATCAAGCTGAAACTGCTGCTTACTATCGATAGGGGGCTGACCAATACGGCCTGCCCCCACCTGAATATTTTGCTCTTGGAGGGCATCGACCACATCTTGAGCCGTGAGATTGCGACTCGCCAAGCGGCTGGGATTAAGCCACAGCCGCATCGCGTACTTCCGTTCACCAAAAATCTGGACGTTGCCAACGCCTTTAACGCGCTTGAGTTCATTGACAACGTAGAGGTCGGCGTAGTTGCTCAGAAAGGTGCTGTCGTATTCTTCGTTATCGCTGAAGAGGCCAAAGGCCATCAGAATATTACTAGATTCTTTGCTAACGGTGACGCCTGTTTGCAGAACACTGTCCGGGAGCTGAGGTTCGGCTTGGGACACCCGGTTTTGAACATCAACAGCGGCAATATCCTGATCGCGACTGGCCTCAAAGGTGGCGGTAATTGAGCTGGTGCCGTCATTACTGCTGCTAGAGGTCATATATCGAAGACCTTCAGCTCCGTTAATTTCCCGCTCTAAGATGGTGGTCACCGCATCTTCGACGGTTTGAGCATCGGCCCCGTTGTAGTTCGCCGTAATATTGACCTGCTTGGGGCTAATGTCAGGATATTGGGCAATGGGCAGCG
>JBAUJD010000448.1:0-5316 GCA_049683515.1 Thermosynechococcaceae cyanobacterium
AGGCGTAGGCTTTGAGCAAGGTCATGACGAAGCCGAGAGAGCCGGTGACAATCTGTAAAATCGCGGTGTCGGCACTGATGTGGAGCCAGCTAGCCAGCAGATCAATGGGAATAGGGAAGTCCCAGCCCCCCAGATACAGCACGGAAACAAGCAAGGCAGAGAGAACGAGGTTAACGTAAGAACCCAGATAAAACAGGGCAAATTTCATTCCCGAATACTCGGTTTGGTAGCCTGCAACAATCTCTTCTTCTGCTTCGGGTAAGTCAAAGGGAATGCGTTCACATTCGGCTAATGCAGAAATCCAGAACAAAAAGATGCCTGCGGGTTGTCGCCAAATGTTCCAGCCTAAGATGCCATAGCCAGATTGTTGATTGACAATATCTAGGGTGCTGAGGCTGTTGGACATCATCACAACGGCCAAGACCGCTAGCGCTAAGGGTATTTCATAGCTAATCGACTGGGCGGCAGCTCGAAGCCCCCCCAAAAGAGCGTACTTATTGTTGGAGGCGTAGCCTGCCATTAACAGGCCAATGGGGACAATGCTTGATAAGGCAATCCACAGAAAAATGCCGATGCCCAGGTCGGTAATCATTAGATTCTGACCGAAAGGCACAATCAGGTAAGACAAAAATACGGGAATCACAACAATCACCGGCCCTAAGGTGAAGAGCCAAGGGTCGGCATTGGCCGGGACGACATCTTCTTTGAAGACTAGCTTGATGCCGTCGGCCACCGGGGCCAATATACCGAGGGGGCCGATAAACTCAGGGCCAATGCGCTGCTGTGCTGCTGCGGAAATCTTTCGCTCTAGCCACACGGCGACGAGCACGCCGACGGTGGCACCAATCAACATCAGTAAAAGGGGGAGCGGAAGCCAGACTGCTTTGGCTGCTCCCGGTGAGAGGCCGAAGTCCATTAAAGTTTCGATGAAGCGCTGCTGCAGATCAATGGCTGAGTTCATGTCCTGCTCTAGTCTGTGTAAAGTTTTGCGTGACCTTCAACAGTATAGTGTGTCAGGGAGTTTTAAGGGATTAGCGATCTGTAATTGGGATATAAGTTTGATTGTGTTGACCAATGTAAATTTGAGTGGGTCGATAGATACGGTTGGCCTCAAGCTGTTCCCGCCAGTGGGCAAGCCAGCCTGCGACTCGTGCTATTGCAAATATCGGCGTAAACAAATCGGTCGGAATCCCAAGCCGCTTATAGACTAGCCCAGAATAAAAATCGACGTTAGGGTGAATCCCTTTGTCACCTAGCTTATCGGTGACGATCTTCTCTAGCTCTAGAGCAATCTCGTAATATTTATCGCTCCCCAACTCCTCAAAAATTTGCTCTACTAGGGTTTGCAAAATCTTGGCCCGGGGATCTTTGACTTTATAAACCCGATGCCCAAAGCCCATGATTTTTGATTTGGTGGCAAACTTTTCCTCTAGAAACGGTCGCACATTTTCTACCGAGCCAATCTGCTCTAGCATTTCAATCACTTCCTCGTTTGCGCCCCCGTGTAATGGCCCGCCCAACGTGCCCACCGCTGACGCCACAATGGCGTAGGGATCGGTCAGCGTTGAGGCTGTCACTCGTGCCGAAAAGGTCGAGGCATTCATGGTGTGCTCGGCATGGAGGGTCAAGCAGGTGTCAAAAATACGGGATTGGATGGGATCAGGCTCTTGTTCGTTGAGCATGTATAAGAAGTTAGCTGCGTAACTGAGATCATCGCGGGGCTGAATCGGATCATTGCCCTTGCGAATATGCTCGAACGCCGCCACCATTGTGGGAATCTTTGCCAACAGACGAACCACAGCCCGTCTAATATAATTGGGGTCTTCGAGTTCTCGCTTGGAATAAAACAGACCCAGGGCTGCTGCTGATGCCTGCAGCGCATCCATCGGATGACCGCTTTCAGGGAAGCATTTCATCATGTCGCGGATGCGATATTTAACGCGGCGGTGGTGAGTGATTTCATACTCAAAGGCGGCAAGCTCATCTGCGTTCGGGAATTCTCCCCAAATCAACAGGTAGGCCGTTTCAAGAAAGCTGCCCTGCTCTGCAAGCTGTTCAATAGGGACGCCGCGATATTCAAGACGCCCAACTTTTCCATCGACAAAGCTGATCTTCGACTGGGCGGCAGGAATACCTTCTAGGCCGACTTGATATTCACAGGCTGTCATAGGGCAACTCAATATTGAACGGTGTCAGAGCGTTAGCCTCTTCACCAATGCCAAATATATAGAACGAGACTCCTGTGGCGTTGGGAATGACTAGACCTCTGCAGAGGATGTCACAACTATAATACCAGTCTGCTTCAAATCCAGTCTGTGCCTGATATAGCGATTCTTAAGGTGTTAAGGGTTGACTAGGTCCAGTCTTCTTTTTTACTGGTCTTGATGGCATAGAGCTGCTCTGTTTCGTGAATGAGACGTGTTTTCTCAAACAGTTCTGCTTCGGTCAATTCCCATTTCTTCAAGACTGTCTCTAAATCCGTTTGAATATCCCAGCCGCCAGGGAAGCCGTTGTAGCGAATCCGCAGACGGGCTAGCTCTGTAAGATTAAGGTTGGTGGGGTCTTCGCGCATAAGTTGGTTTGCCACTTGGCGATCGCGACTCCATTGCGGGTGTTGTTGATCGAGCTGTCCAGATTTAGATGAAGGAGCCATTACAACAGATCAAGAATTAAGGTTCACCTTTCATTATGACGGTAATCTGAACCTGTCCGAGGGCAACACCTGGGGCATCTGCTGGCTCATATAATTAATATTGAGTATAGAAGGGCTTTACTAGCATGGTGAGAGCCTGTTTAGTCAGTTATGAAGGGAGAAAGCCATGCCTTTTGCAGAGATTTTGGACGCCATTGACCAGCTATCTTTGGATGAACAAGCGACATTGATGGATATTGTGCAACATCGGTTGGCAGCAGAAGAGCGTAAACAGCTCGTCGCAGACGTTCATGCTGCCCAACAAGAATTTGCTCAAGGAGCCTGCAAAACGACAACTGTTGATGCGCTAATGACAAAAATTTTGTCGTGAAGATAGGACTTTCTAAATTCCTCTGTTACTCCTAGGGCGTGGGCAGTAGAATGAAGCAAGCTATTATCTTGTCGATTTCTCAAGCATTGGAGCGGGTATGAAATTTCAGCCAAACCAAGTCGATCGCATCCTCATCTTTGACACCACTCTCAGAGATGGTGAACAGTCGCCGGGGGCTACGCTAAATGCGGCAGAAAAGCTAACCATTGCCAAGCAACTCGCTCGTCTCGGCGTTGATGTGATTGAGGCCGGTTTCCCCTTTGCCAGCCCCGGTGATTTTGAGGCTGTTCAGCAGATTGCAGAGATTGTGGGCACCGAAGATGGTCCCGTTATCTGTGGTCTTGCTAGGGCAACTCGACAAGATATTGAGAGAGCAGCAGCGGCACTGAAGCCCGCTGTTCACAAGCGCATTCATACCTTTATCGCTACCTCTGATATTCACCTAGAGCACAAACTCAAGAAAACGCGGTCTGAAGTTTTGGCTATTGCAGAAGAAATGGTCGCCCTCGCCAAAACCTTCACCGATGACGTGGAGTTTTCCCCAGAGGATGCAGGTCGTTCAGACCCTCTGTTCCTTTACGAAATGCTCGAAAAAGCCATTGCAGCGGGAGCCACCACCGTCAATATCCCTGATACGGTGGGCTACATCACCCCTAGCGAATTTGGGGACTTGATTGGGGGCATTAAGGCCAATGTCCCTAATATTGATCAGGCTGTCATTTCGGTGCATGGGCATAATGATTTAGGTCTAGCGGTGGCTAGCTTTTTAGAGGCGGTGAAGCATGGGGCCAGACAGCTTGAATGCACCATCAACGGCATTGGCGAACGAGCCGGAAACGCGGCCCTCGAAGAATTAGTGATGGCGATGCATGTGCGCCGTCAATATTACAACCCGTTCTTAGGTCGTGAGCCGGAGTCTGAAGCACCACTCACGAATATTGACACGCAGCAGATCTACAAGACTTCCCGGTTGGTTTCAAGCCTGACGGGGATGCTGATTCAGCCGAATAAGGCGATTGTGGGGGCTAATGCTTTTGCCCACGAATCAGGGATTCACCAGGATGGGGTGCTCAAAAATCGGCTCACCTACGAGATTATGGATGCCCAGTCCATTGGCTTGGTGGACAACCAAATTGTGTTGGGCAAGCATTCGGGGCGTAATGCGTTCCGAACTCGTCTTAAAGAGATTGGCTTTGAGCTATCTGAGCAGGATCTCAATCGAGCCTTTCTACGGTTTAAGGATCTCGCCGATAAGAAAAAAGAGATTTCGGACTGGGATATTGAAGCGATCGTTAAGGATGAAACTCAATCTCAGGTGCTTGATGGCTTTCATTTAGAGCTGGTGCAGGTTTCGAGCGGTGACCATGCCTGCCCCACTGCAACGGTGACGTTGCTGACGCCCACGGGTGAAGAATTGACTGATGCGGCAACGGGCACGGGGCCAGTGGATGCGGTCTATCAAGCCATTAATCGGGTGGTGAATGTCCCCAATCGACTGATTGAGTTTTCAGTTCAGTCGGTGACGGCAGGGATTGATGCCATTGGTGAGGTGACGATTCGACTGCAGCAGGGCGATCGCATCTTCTCGGGTCACTCTGCAAACACCGATATTATTGTGGCCTCCGCTCAGGCTTACATTAATGCCCTTAACCGCCTCAATGCCGCGATGCAGGCACCCTCTGTGCAAAAGCAGGCCGACGTGACTAGGGCGAAAACAGCGGTTTAGGATGTTTCTCGTTTGTATGTATCCAGTTAGGTTGCGATTGCCCTGTGTCAGATAATCTTCACTCCCCTCAGTCGGCAGCGGAACAATGGCGTCGTCGCTATGAAGTTGAGGCGCAGCAGCGTCGGAAAGAATATGCGATCGCACAGGGAACGATCAAAAAACTGAGGGCCGAAGTTCAGCAGCTTTGCCGATTGAAGCCTAATGCTGCTGCATCACTGCCACCTAGTCGTTCCACTGCATCTTTACAAGCCCTTGAAGCTGAGCGGGATCAGCTCGCTCAAGCCTTAGCACAGGAGCAAGAAGCCCATGCCCGCACCCGCGACAACTTAATTAGCGCTCTCAGTGATGCGATGGGTAGCCGCCCCTCAAGTGCCTCAGCTTTACCCCCTGCACCTCACTAGGATTGCCGGATGATGATTGACAGTTCTCTGTTTTGAGCGAAGTTGATCTTGGACTTGGTTAAGCAGCTTGTTGAGACGGGCTTCCCTTATGGGCCAGACTTCCATTTTCTCAGTGATTGATCCTAAATCTTGGGAAAAACGATTCTAAAGCATACGAGGATATATA
>JBAUJD010000449.1:0-3538 GCA_049683515.1 Thermosynechococcaceae cyanobacterium
GCTAAGGCATAGCTGATTGAGGTGGCAAGACTCCAGGAGGCTGATAAAGGCGCGATTAAGAACGCTACCGCTACGATTTGGCTGACGGTTTTAGCTTTACCCCACAGGTTTGCCCCAGAGATTTGAGTTTGCTGCACGCGCCAACCTGCAATCGCAAGTTCACGAATCAACAGCACCGCCACCGTCCACGCGGGAATCTCCTGCAGCCCCACCAGCGCAATCAGGGGACAGAGAATCAAGAGCTTATCCACCAATGGGTCCAGAAACTTCCCGAGATCGGTGACTTGATCAAAGCGGCGGGCCACATAACCATCCAACCAATCCGTCAACGCAGCCACCAAAAAAATACCGAGACAGATCCAACGAAGGGTCGGGCCTTGAGCTTCGCTTTGGAGGCCATAGAGCAGGATAGGGACTGCTAGAAGACGTGAAACTGTAATCCAGGTTGCTAGGGTCATAGATTAAAACCGAATGCGGTACTCTAAAATGCCGACAGCCTCTGCGTCGGTGCCGATGGCGGTGCGAATGCGCAGCTGATCATTAATCTCATAGCTCAGATTAAACAGGGTCGGCTCATTGAGATCACTAATCACCTGCAGAGCAGAAACGGAGAACCGATTAGTGATATCAAAGCCCAACTCTGCCCCAAACTGCAGCGTAGATTCGGTGCGGTCATATTCGTTAGGAATCAAGACCGGAAAGACTCTAAACCGTCCTCGACTCCCCAAGATGTTGTCGAACAATCCCTCGATGCCGGTTAGAGCTGCGGTGCTCGCTAGGTTTACCAGCGCTAACTGTGTATTGCCTTGCTCTAGGGAATCCGTGACACCTCCCCCTAGCAACGCCAATATTTCTCCGTCAGTGCGGCTCGGGGTACTGTCTAGCTGGACAATCCGGTCAAAATTGCGGGTTAGCTCGCTGGTGCGGCCTTCAAGACTCGCTCGTACCCTGACAGATTCAATGTTACCCACGATGGAATTAGCCTGCAGCGTATCTCCTTCGTTCAGGGTTGAGAGACGACTGGCAACGCCATCCGTGACGGTGGTGATCATATTGACGCTAAGAAAGGGGTCCAACCCATACTGGGGTGAAAATTGAGCAAAGTTAGCCCGACTACGATCAAGCCGAAAACGGCTCGTGAATAGATTGATCGTACCGCGCCGAAAGTTGAGTACCCCCTGAGGGCGCAGATCGTTCAGCGTTCCGTTTAGGGTCACATCGCCAGCGGCAGAAAAACTAAAGAGCGGCGGCTGAGCGACACGTACGGTATCTCTCACGGTGACTTTCAAATTATCAAACTGGAGTGACATTGCCTCTGCAGCCGCTCCAGCATCCGTCGTTTGAGGGTTAGCAGAGCTGGTTTCAGGCAGCAGCACTTGTCCATTGGCAAGAGTAATGCCACCGCCTAACTGAGGTGACACGGCAGTGCCACGAACCATTAAGTTGCCGCCAATTTGCCCTCGATATAGCCCCTTCAGATTGAGATCAAGATCCCGCAGGCTCACCTGAATTGCCTCAGTTGCCGCCGAGCGACGATAGAGCGGCAAGCTCCCCGAAACGCTCAACAGCCCTTGATTATATAAACCAGTGAGGCTGTCGGTAATGACGATGCGATCGCGTTCAAACCGAACATTCCCTGTAACCTGGGTGAGCGGTTCTTCTAGCGCTTGGGCATCAATCGTGGCGTTATTCACCTTCAGCGTGCCCGTCACCTGAGGCTGGGCCAGGGTTCCCTCAGCCAAAATATCGAGACTGCCCTGCCCTGATCGCCACGCCACCTGATTATTAAACAGATTGAGAATAGACAGCCCTTGATCACGAACCGCGAGCTTGACCTTGAGCTGATCACTATCGGGGGCCACCGTCGCGAAGGGAAGCTGGTAGGGAATATTACCCGTCAATACAATGGGTTGAGGGCTGTTCACGTTGGCCGTCCCATCAAACTGGAGACGCCCCCTTTTATAGCTCAAGTCGGCCTGGGCCTGCTGAATAGGAGTATTATCAATCGCGGCCGACCTCAGAGAAAACCGCCCCTGCATCTGTGGGTCTTCTAGCGTTCCGGCCAGGGTTGCAGCCCCTTCTAAAGAACCGGCAAGCTGAAAGGGTAAATCAAAGAACTGATTGAGGGGAGCCAAGGGCACATTAGCAAGGACGAGCTTGCCGCCCTGCAGTCGGTCACCAACCCGCCCCTGAAACCGGGCAATACTGGTGCCTGAAGCCGCTTGGAGTTGATCAAAGATGAGCGCTGAATCACGCCATGCCCCTTTGACCAAAACCTGATCTAAGCTGTAGTCTCCCCATCGAATTGGGCTACTTTTTAGATCGAAATTGCTCTGAAATCCACGGGCAACGGATCCCTGAAATTGGATGGCTCCCGTGAGTTGTCCCTCTAGCTCTTTCAGCGGTGGGAAGGTCCGGGTCTCGTCTTCAACTTTTTGCTCCGCGATCAGCGCTTCAATTTCAGCCAATCGCTGCAGTTGAGTAAATAGAGGCGCATCGGGCAGCCCCACCGGCACCGTTGTCACGTCGGCGGCGGACCCCAGCGGAACAGAGGCACTGCCCAAACTCAACACCTGCCAAGCAGGCCACAGATCGGCAAGCTGCCCCCGCAGCACGTCAATCTGTCCTGACGCCGCAAAACCATTACCTGGCACAATCGTCGTCGCCAGTCGATAGCGACTGTCTCGGTAGGCGATATCGCCGTTGGTCACGGTGGCTGCACCGTTGGCGTAGCGAAGGTTCCCCGTAAAAGATTCTCCCAACAGCTTACCGAGGCCGGGGCGTTGAATGGCAAACGATCCCGCCAGAGATGACGCCCGCAGATTCGCCAGAAAATCACCGGAGGCCAGTCCCGAAAAGCGCCCCAAATCATTGCCCAAGTTCAGGGCAGTCAGGGGAAATTGACGAATTGCGATCGCAATCCCTTCCCCTTGGGGTCGCCCAACCGCAGTGGCCTGGTCGCGCTTAATATCAAAAGAACGAGGCCACTGGTCTGGGCCAAGGGCAAGATAAAGACGATCTTGGCGTCCATCTAAGCGTAAATCAACCCCCTGCCCCTCTCGATAGCGCAATGATCCCTCTAGCAGTGGCTCAAAGGCAAGCTGCGTCACCGCCAGCTCCTTGGCGAGCAGCCTCGCCTGTAGGTTGGGAGCCGTCACGGTGCCCGTCAACTGTCCTCTTAAGTCAGCGCGTCCCGTCAGCGCCACTGGAATCGCCGCCTGCAGACTACGAAGGCGCTGCAGATCGTAGTCCTGGGCCAGCAGATTCAGGTTCAGTGTCGTGAGCTGTAGTCCGCCTGGGCCTTCAACATTGACTCCCACTTGACCCGTCGCCAGAAAGTTAGGAGCCGTCGCCCTTTGCACCAGCAGTTGCCGACCATTCCAGCCCACCTGAGCATTAATCGGGTCTTCAATCAAATTGAGTCCTTGAGAGAATCGGAGCTGCCCTAGCCCCTTCGCATTACTGAGGCTAAAGCGTGAGAAGGGAGATGTCAGCGCAAAATTACCCGTAAGCTGCCCTCGCAGGCTGGGGTCGTAGG
>JBAUJD010000450.1:0-2031 GCA_049683515.1 Thermosynechococcaceae cyanobacterium
ATTCCGTCATCAGCACTGGCTGCAACTCAGGACTACAGCCAAAGTGAGCAGCAAGCCAGTCAGTCCTATCGCCAATCGGACTATAAAGGACAGAAATCCAGCGACTACCGTTCTGATCAACAGTCCAAGCAAGCCAAAACTCAACAAGATCAGCAGTCTAAGCAGGAGGCTAAAGCCCAAGACAAACAGTATGCCCAACAGGAATCCTACGCTCAGAGCAAGCCATAGTTCTAACGTTCAAGATCAGATGTTCTTCATAGAAAATCAATGCCTGCTCTGAAAGCCATTCGCGGATCGTTCTTAGATTTTATAGACGACCCTTACTATGCCTCTGAAGAAGACAGCATCCGTTATTTCGCTGATGGGTTGCTGGTGCTCGAAGCGGGCAAAGTCAAGGCATTGGGAACCTATACCGACTTAGAAGCCGAGTATGGAGCGATCCCGACCACCGCTTATCCAGGTCGGCTGATCATGCCGGGATTTATCGATACCCATATTCACTATCCTCAAACGGGCATGATTGCCGCCTATGGTGAGCAGCTTTTAGAGTGGCTAGACCAATATGTCTTTCCTACCGAAGGCAAATTCAAAGATAAAGCCTATGCCGCTGAGGTCGCTGAGGTCTTTATAAATGAACTGCTGCGGAACGGCACCACGACGGCCCTGGTCTTTGCCGCAGTCTTCCCGCAGTCTGTGGATGCCTTTTTTGAAGCTGCCGAACGCCGTAGTCTCTGCATGATTGCAGGCAAGGTGATGATGGACCGCAATGCGCCGGAGTTTTTGTGTGACACGGCGGAATCGTCCTACCAAGACACTAAGGCGTTGATCGAAAAATGGCACAAAAAAGGCCGTCTGCGATATGCGGTGACGCCCCGATTTGCCCCGACTTCGACCCCAGAGCAACTGCAGCGAGCAGGACAGCTTTTGCAGGAGTTCCCCGACGTGTATCTGCATACTCATTTGTCTGAGAATGTGGATGAAGTGGCTTGGGTGAAGGAGCTGTTCCCGGACTGTGATGGCTATCTCGATACCTATGATCAGGCGGGACTCGTCACAGACCGTTCGGTGTTTGCCCACGGGGTTCAGCTTACCGATGCTGAGTTTCAGCGGTTGTCGGAGATGGGCAGTGCGATCGCATTTTGTCCTACTTCAAATCTATTTCTGGGCAGCGGATTATTTAAGCTTGAGCAGGCAAAATCAGAAGAGTATCCCGTCAAAGTGGGTCTGGGTACAGATGTGGGTGCAGGCACCAGTTTCTCAATGTTGCAGACGGCGAACGAAGCCTATAAAGTCGCGCAGCTCCGGCGTCAGAAGCTTTCGCCTTTTAAGGGTTTATTTTTGGCAACGCTGGGGGGTGCAAGAGCGCTGTGCTTAGAAGATGCGATCGGCAATTTCGATGTGGGGAAAGAGGCTGATTTTATTGTGTTAGACCCATGTGCGACGCCGCTGATGACTTTTCGCAATGGCACGTCTACTCCAACGACTCTAAGTGAACTTGCAGATCAGGTCTTTTCGCTCATGATGATGGGCGATGATCGCACTGTTCAGGCCACTTACATTTTAGGCGAGTTGGCCTATGAGCGTGCTGATACAGTTGTGTCATCGTTGATGTAAGTTGCTGTAGTATTGAGTACAACTTCTTCTAGAGCATAATTGCTTCTAATTCACTACTTGAGGGTCGGGTCTAGCGATGAATAGCTGTGTGCTGATGGCAGAGATTATTAAAGCTCCAGAGCTGCGGTATACCCAAGACGGGCAAACCGCGATCGCAGAGATGACGGTCCAATTCCCAGCGATTCGTGCTGAAGACCCCATGGAAACGGTAAAGGTGGTGAGCTGGGGCAACATGGCTCAGCAGGTGCAAGAACAGTACAAACAAGGGGACCAAATCGTCATTGAAGGTCGCCTCACCGTCAACAGCATTGATCGGCCTGAAGGCTTCAAAGAAAAAGTAGCCGAGCTGACCGCCTCTCGGATTCATCCCATGTCGATGGGTGCTGTAACCACCGCTGTACCGAGTATGCCTACTGC
>JBAUJD010000451.1:0-3496 GCA_049683515.1 Thermosynechococcaceae cyanobacterium
GCAGACATCGATTTAGTCACAGAGTTCGAGGCGCTAGAATCCGAAGATGATTGACTCATAATGAGAACTGCCTTTAACCACAACTTATTAAACTGCGGCACGGGCCACAGCCGGAGTAATGTCATAAAAAACATCGTCCGCTATGCAGAGGGCGACTGCTGCAGCGTTTCTTCTGCCACCACCCACACTTGATTATTCTTCGTCCCCACCACCATCACAGCGGCCCCGAAACCAAGAAGAGCAGGATGGTCTGTCATGGCAACAAAGTCTCGGCTGGTGCCTTTCACTTCCAGCCGCACCTTCCCCCGTGTGGTTGAGTCAAAAGGAATCTCAACCGTTCCACCGAGGCCCACTAAGTCTTCAGCTCGAATTAGGCTATCGGCATGGCGGCGACGGAGGCTGAGCAAAATGCTCGCCATGGCTGTCCCCATCAGCAGCCCCATCGCGATAGCAATCACCACGGTGAGGGGGGCCGCTAGTGGCACTCGCAAATGGGATAGAACCAGGCCGGTTAGCCCAAAGAAACAGGTGCCAAAGGTCCAGAACTTGAAGCTAGTGAACACGTCAAAGAGCGTGAAGCTACGCTTCGATGAGCGAAAGCGTGGCGGATTAGAGGGAGATCGCGCCCCCTCTCCTTTATCGCTGAGGTCGATATCGGTATCGGCCTCGAATTCAAATTCAACCCCATCGACGCCTCCGATAACGGCTAGGGCTACAAAGATGCCGCCGATTAAGAAGCAAAACCAATAAATTGTTGCAAGCATTTGAGCTACATGCGTTGAGCAATACCCCAATCTTAGTCACGGATCTTGAGACTGGCGCGGATTCGCAAAGTTCCGTAGCAATTGTTACCCCTGCAGCCAGCTCAAAATGACCTCAACCGTCAAGTCCATATTTTGACAGAAGTCTGGGACAGGCAATGGATTGCGAGGGTTCTGTTCATCAAAAATCTGTACAGATTGATCAGAACCATAAACAAAAACAGTCTGTTCGTCAGGGTCAATGAGCCATCCCATCTGAGTCCCGTGGGCAAGACAGTGAAAAATATTTTGGGTGACTTTTGTATGGCTCTGATCCGGCGAGAGAATTTCAACCACCCAGTCAGGGGCAATCAAAAATTGATTCGCAACAGAGCCATCTGCATCGCGGGGAATGTTGGCCCACGTCAACACAACGACATCTGGCACAATGGAGCGTCCGCCAAATGTACAGCGCAGTTCTGGGAAGGCTCGACCGATTTGCGGGGGCTTTAGCGCTGTTTCTACAGCAATCGTAAAGTCTCTTTGAATCGTGCTGTGTTTCCCCTGCGGCATGGGTTTTTGGATGATTTGTTCATCAAGATATTCACTGGCAGGTTTTGTTTCAGGCAATGCCAAGAATGCTTCAAGAGTGATGGGATGAGCAAGGGCTTGCACCATGATGGCAACGAAGAAAGGAACCTACCTCTTATTGTCGCATTGGGTAAACGTTATTAACAAATCCACTACACCGAAAATAAAAAGGAGTTCTACCTTTATGTAGAACTCCTTATACTCATTCATAAACTCATGCAATCAGAGCAAGAATTAATCAAGACCACCAGTTTGCCAAGCTTCAATTGCAGCAGAGGCATTGCTAGAAGTAGTCGTGCCTACGTAGTTAGAGACAACACCTTCAAAACTATTGGCAGCAATAGGAGTTGCAACGGGTGCAAAAGCAGTGTACTCAGTAGCCAAACCTGGATCAAACGCAAGCTGGTCAATAGTAACGCCTAGAGTACCTGCCCCTGAGACATCAACATCTAGGTTTGCTGGAATACCTGCACCATTACCATCAGTATCAAAGTAGGCACTGTTAGAGGGTAACTGCACTTCAATAGCAGCAGAGACGCTACGAGTACGGACATCGCCTTGGCGAGCAACGGTAGTCTGAGTCGCAACACCGCTACCCGAAGACTCTTGAGGTACCGCATAGAACGGAGCGTTCTCTGCATCACCACGACGCCATGACTCGATCAAAGCAACTTTGTCGGCATCGGTAGCAGTACCAAAGGCAGCAACCGCCCCCGCTTCAAAGCTACTGGGATCGATTGCCGCTGCCGCTGTAATCGCAGGACGTGCTGCAAAGACAGTAGGTGCATCAGACTGAAGGTTGATATTGCTGATGTAGTCAGCGACCCCTGCTCCACCAGATGTCACGGTATTGAGCGTGTGTTCACCACTGTAGTAATAGTTATGAGCAGGCAACTGAATCTCAATCGCCGCAGAAGAGGTGGCAGACCGAATCTGACCAATGCGAGTGGTGGTTGTAAGAGTCGATGAAGCACTCACCGAAGACTGCTGAGGTGCGACAAAATTGACTTGGGCTTTTGCTTCTGTCCCCATCACACTGGCAAGGCTAGCAACCACAAGGCCAGCACCCAACATCAGCTTGCTCAAATTTCTCATAACGTTCGAAGTCCTTAATCTATAAATTTACGGATTTGTAAAATCCTGGGTCGATCAGGACACATTTTTGCTAGATAACAGCAACCTTAGCAGTCAAAAATCTGCAGATTGTTTACACACCAAGCATTGTTGTGAATTCCCCCCAATCTCAACTTAGTGTGCCCATCACAATAACTTGATAGCCTACGTATAAACACTGAAAAATAGTGGCATGATTTCAAAAACAATCTCAGAGGGTCAGAAGTTGACACTCACATTGATGCTAGAGTCAAATCCATTATTCCCTTTACCTAAGCGAGAATCTAGCGAAAAACGGCCTGACTGATATCGAAATAGTGCGCCATAGTTGAGATCATCTACTCGACTTTCTAGGCCAGTATTCGTCGTTGTAGAGTTGCGAACGTATCCTCCCAACTCAAAATTCTTGTTAATAGGCCGAGAGAGTTCAATGTCATAGAATATCTTTTTGCCAATTTCAAAATTGGTTTTTAGGGTGACGCCATGCTCAATGCCCAGCTCTCCATTAAAAAATCCCAACACCTCACCATTACTTTGCCCTGGGAAAAAATTATTAATGCCAGACGGGATATAGGATACGGCTGGAGCCACTACAAAGCCAATGCCCCGGCCTGTGTATCTAAATGAATATCCCGCAGTCATATAGACAGAGTTGAGCCGATTTGCGGCGCTATTCCAGTTGAGATCGAGAAACGGTGTGTGGGTTATGACTGCAATGGGCTGCTTTTGATCATTGACAACAATATTCGTGCCGGTCCAGTTGGCGGTGGCATGGGTATAAAAGCCAATATTGGGTTCTTCTATACCGGCTGTGTTATCACGAATGCCAGGGGCTTTGGATGGGGCTAAATTCAACCAAGTTCCGACGCTAACCCCATAATTGAATTTCCCTAATGTGCCTGCCATCACGGCTTCAACGGCGGGTAGAGATAAGCTACCCACAAACAGATGCTGGTCAATGGTGCGCTCATCGACACGATTGAGATCGAACTTGTCTAGTGCTAGCCCAAAGGCTCGGCCACTAGAAAACGGGACCACCGTGTTATCTGAGG
>JBAUJD010000452.1:0-8161 GCA_049683515.1 Thermosynechococcaceae cyanobacterium
GGCATGGCCCACCACTATAACGGTCAAACCCAACGTGCCCTTGCCGACCTACAAAAAGCAGCCCAACTTTACCGAGAGCAAGGCAAATCCAAAGACCACCAAGACACGCTCAACATGATTCGCAAAATCCAAAGCGGTACCTGAAAAGCATCCGTTGTCCCCTCTATCCATTGGGTAAAAGGAACTCGAATTTAGCCGTGCGACCTTAGCCACTCCTCAAGCTGTGCAACTTCAGAAAAATCTAGCAGCGCCTCGCCAAGATCTTCAAGACTCGGCCCAGAGAGTTGACCGAGTTGAGCCTTCGTTGCAGGTTTAATTTCACCAAAGCGACGTGATATAAGACGCATGACAAGCGCTAACTCTCCTTCCTGCCGTCCTTCCTGCCGTCCTTCCTGTCGTCCTTTTCGCTCTCCTTCTTGCAGAATCTCTTGGTAGATCACAGACTCACGCATAATTCCCTCCCGAAACACAGCTTGAATTAAATCCTTCTTAAACCGTAACCCTGCCAAAACCTGAGCGTAGGCCGAAACCTCCTGTCGCTGCTGAGATGACTCCATTATACTCAAGCGCTCAGCAACCCGATTAAGCAACTGCTCTGGATCATTGGCATTGGTGAGAGTTGCCAGCGGCAATAAAGACGGATCCCGTAAGAATACTTCTGGATCTTGCTCCCACATCTTGACAACTCGGTATTCATGGCGAGTTGTGCCCAACACAAACGCCGTCTCAATCTCCACATCCTTCGCCGGAGGCCGCAGCAGCACCAACACCTGCTCAATCGGAACTCGATACAGACGATAGAGTCGCACCCAATAATCTAAAAGTCTCAGCGGTAAAGGAGGGTCTGTTTCGAGCTTAACCTGAAACTCAAGATGCAAAATTGACCCTTGAAGCTGCAAAAAGGTAACGGCATCAGCCCGAATCGGTTCAATACTCAACTCTGACTTGAGCACCTGAGCTGTTTGAACAGGTTGCCCCAAAATCCAAGTCGCAAAGCGCTCTGGATGCTTCTCAGCCAGAAGCTTACACAGATTGTCAAAGGCCATCAGATACCGTGCCTAGAATGCAGAGTCATCTTAGCTCATCGCCCAGTCATTGTAATGAAGCTAAAGGCGACACCCACTACGATCGCCGTTCCTGGTCCCAAGCCATCACCGCCTACACCGAAGCCATCACCCTCAGCCCCCGCTACACCGCCCTCTACTACAACCGGGGCATGGCCCACCACTATAACGGTCAAACCCAAAGTGCGATTAGCGATCTCAAAGAAGCAGCCCAACTTTATCTAGAGCGCAGCGCCTCACCCAAATCTTCAAGACTCGGCCCAGAGAGCTGACCGAGTTGAGCCTTCGTTACAGGTTTGATTTCACCAAAACGACGTGATATAAGACGCATAACAAGCGCTAACTCACCCTCCTGTCGTCCCTTTCGCTCTCCCTCTTGCAAAATCTCTTGATAGATTACTAACTCACGCATAATCCCTTCCTGAAACACAGCTCGAATCAAATCTTTCTTAAACCGCAACCCCGCCAGCACTTGAGCATAGGCTGAAACCTCTTGCCGCTGTTGCGATGACTCTATTACACGACGCCTGACGATAAGGGATTTAATATGATCCTGGCTAGAATGAAGCAACCCCGTGCCTTTAACTCTCTACAGTGATGTTGAGACGCTTCAATATTTGAGCTATTATCGCCTCTGGCTCTTGGTCAATTTCAATCTGAATGCCCTCGGTTGGCTCTTCAAGGCTGTCGAGCTGACTCTGAAGTAGGCTACTGCTCATGAAATGATGGTGACGCTGCTGGAGGCGCTGATGGAGTAAGTCTGGGGTACCGTGCAAATAGACAAGCTGGACTGCTTGATGATCAAGATAGAGCTGATCGCGGTAGCCAGCTTTAAGGGCCGAACAGGCCAAGACCACATTACGATCTGCTAGTAGCCACTGCGCTACTTCGTGGCCTAAAATCTTGAGCCAGGGCACACGATCAACATCTTGAAGCGCAATACCCTGCCGCATTTTTTCAATATTTGCGGGTGGATGGAAATCATCTGCATCGTAAAAGTCCCAGGCCAGTTCTGTCGCCAACCGTTGACCAATCGATGTTTTGCCCGCCCCTGAGACACCCATCAAAAGAATGATCATGACTCAATTCTATCAAGAGGATCTATAGAGTCAGTCACAACTGCCTGTCGTGATGCCTAGATAATCTTAATCTAGCCCCAATAGAAAAAACTTATTCGCCCCCATTCCCAGGTAGATAAGGCAGGTTCCTGACAGGAGTGCCCCTAAGACCCACTTGACTGAGTTTTTGAGATGCTGTTGCTTCTGAAGTTTGCGCTGGGCCTGACTCTGCTGAAAAGTCGCCTCTTGAGTTTTTTTCACTTGAGAAAACGCCTTCGCTCTCTGAGCTTCAAGGTCTTGATTCCCTGCCGATACCGGAAGATTAAGCTGAGCCATGATCGAGACAAGCTGCTCTGGCGATGCGCTACTGAGCTGTTGCTCTAGTCGCCCAAATCGTGAAAGCTGTTGTTCTAGCTGCTGAGTTTGCTGGTCATGGTTCAACTTGTTCACCCGAAAGCTGTTCGAAATACTGAGGGGAACCAACAGTAAATAACCAATCCCTGCAATGATTGCCAGTAACGCAAACGGACGCAGACACAGTTTTTCAAGGGGCCGACGATAGCGAAGCCCACCGTAAAAGACCAGAGCCAAACCAATCAAAGGGACCGGCACGCGTTCCACTAAGCTGCCGATGGTCTTAAATTCCCATTCTGGATTAAAGAAATCAGTGGGAAAGACAACGGCAACAATATCTAAGGCCGCTAACGCCAGTAAAACATAGCCGGTCAACCGTAGAGAGAACGTCGATAACCACTGGGTTCGATAGTCGCTACCCTTTGTTAATTCACTAGAATCCTGCATCGTTGTCTTTGTTGCAACACCTTTGAGAGTCTACAACACCAGCCCCTCATCAGGGTCACGGTGAGTCATACCGTCTTGAGTTCAATATGGATGGGATGCTGTGACCTGATGCCGTATCCTGAACTATCGCCGTGCGACTTGACCTGTATCGCAGGTGCCTGCGATCGCAAAGGGTGCGGTCTTCGTAAAAGTACCAGAGCGTCCCGGTTGTTGAACTTCGAGATGTAGGTGTGGTCCTGTACTCCAGCCTGAATTACCGGTATAGCCAATCAGTTGACCCGCTGTCACCCAGTCTCCGGCCTTAATATTGCTGGTACTGACAAATCCTTGCTGCAGGTGAATATAGGCAGAGCGATAGCCTCCTTCATGCTCTAGCCAAACGTAGTTAAACATCGCAATCCTATCTTTGCCTCCACCGGTATCGGGGTACTTATCTCGAACCGCAATGACCCGCCCTGGACGCATTGCATAAACAGGCGTCCCAATATCAGCCGCGAGATCATAGGCATATTCCATCCGTCCCTGGTGGGTGGTTCCACGAATTCCTTGACTCAACCATCCCTTACCTTGGAGAGGATGGCAAAAGCCTTGTAGGGGTGAAGCTACGGTGGGGTTTTCCTGCAGGGGCTGCTGAGTCAAAGCAATACAAATAAAGGTTTGTTCAGACTGGGCATGCCCTTCATGTTGATCCGCTCCACCCACATCCACATGACTCATCAGGCTGGTTTCATGTGATCCATGTGATTCATGTGATTCAGCATGAGGAACAATACTATCTGCATGGGCCACTTTCTGAGGAATGCTAGCCACTACCGGTGACGCAGCCCATCGTGTTGCGCTAGGGATCAGGGTACTCAGAGAGATTAAGGCCGTGGCTGCGATATTTCGCCAGTATTGCTCATTCAGGGCTTGTTTGAGCTGCGCGTAACTAACCCAGCCCTGCTGCACCAAGATTTCTCCCAATGGGGCACTGTTTTGCTTTTGCTTAGCTAAAGCTTGATTGAGCTGGGACTGCGTAATCAGCCCTCGCTGCAGCAGCACTTCCCCAACGCGAATTTTTCGTCGTGCTCTAAAGGACTTGGTCAGCACAGAATTCTCCTAGATTGCTAAAAATGAGTGAGTAGGCACTGCAGAATCTCTGAGCAAGAGAAAACTGCGACGTTCGGCAATCTAACGTCATCATTAAGCTGGGGAACAGATTGGAATAAAGTCTCAAGCCACTTTAGACCCGTTTCAAAATCTAATTGGTTCGTGCTTGATAAATTTAGTTTGCCCGTAGAACTATCAAAATGATCTATCTCTGTCAATCTTTTTGCCTGAATATTAAAAATCACTATAAATCATGTTTTTGTGCCTTAAGTTACACCGCTTAGATTGGGAGAGAAAACCTCTGTAGTCTTTTGAGAGAAAGACTTATACGGGTTTATCTGTATGGAATAATGCACCTTTCTATAAATCATCTGCCCCCTTCAGTGAAAATGACTTAAAACAGAAAAAAATGCATTAGATTGTGATTGAAATCACTGCTATCTCCATGTAATGAAGCTCTAATTTTTTGCTTTTTCCGTATAATTACTGAGAATTATGCTTTTATGATCAAGACTGTTTTGCTAGAATCCGTAGGGCTACGGCGACATTCTTAGATTGACCGTCGTAGCAAATACAAATTTGAACAGGGTGTAGAGGTTTATAAGTATGGCGTACTACGTTAAGATCACTGGCTATCAACTGTCTAGGAAGGCCGTCTAGATGGAGAGTGCCTGTATCAAGGTCTTCCGAAGGCAAATCAAGTTCGGCTTATCTGCAGCTATCTTACTTGGTGTGTTAGGCCAAGGGTCTACCGCGTTGAGTTGCTTTCTATCGAAGGCATCCCGAGATGTATTGCGGCTGCGAGATACAGAGTATGCTGAACTCCCTGAAGGGTTGTGCCCCGGCTATAGCGATACGTTATTAGGGAAGACGCAGCAGTTTGAGTATGGGGGAGTGGTGTGCGATCGCACCGAAGGCTCCTACATTTTTCTGCAGCGTCTGGTAGGCTATACCCCCCAGAAGAGAGCGATCTGGAAAATCGTAGAAATTCAACGACTCGCCCAGACCAAAGATAACGAGCGAGTGGTCAGTGCAGGGTGCATCCACACTCAAAAGAGCAATCAGCCAATTTTTGCAGTTGTAGAAACGAGTCAAGCCCCGAACTATAAAGTTCTGCGCGCTTGGGCGATAGACTTAGAGCAAGAACAGTTGAAACCAATGCCTTCAAAATGGGCGGCTTGCACAGATCCGCTCTTTTAAGGGAGCTTTAGCCGTTTCAAAGACAGCGGTTCTTGCTATCGCGCTTCGGTATAATTGCAGCGTTGCGGTGGCAGCATGAAGAGATCCCATGCGATGATTGGGATGGGCAGAGCTGGAGCAGCTCTAGCCAGGGGGCAAAACTATTACAGGTTCTCCCATAGATCTACAGGATTAGGTCATGGGAGAGAGCTGATTCGGTATTCTACAATGCATCCGATAGGCCACAATAGAGTGAATAAATTATCGCTTTAACGAAAGAACGAGAGAGATCTCCATGAAACCCGAGCAAGATGAGACAACACTGTCTCTCCTGAAAGCCTATGAGCAATCGGATTATCTGGCATTTGAAAAACTTGGCTCTCCGGGTTCCTCAAATAAGAAAGGGCTAAAGACCGGACTCTTCTGGCGCTTTCTGCGCCGCAATCTATTCCTAATTCTGGGGACAACCCTGGGGGTCACAGGACTTGTGTTCTATCTGCTGTGGCGGCAGCCCCTCAAGTATGAAGGCGAGTTTCAGCTTCTAGTGGAGCCGGTAACGGCGGATGGCCCATCGGTCCTCCCTCGCGGTGAAGATCTACAGGAAGCAGAGGGGGTTGATTATGCAACCCTGACTCAACTGCTGACCAGCCCCACGGTGCTCAATAAAATGATTGGCACAATTCAAAGCCGCTATAGCGATATTAACTACAACAATCTTAGCCGTGACCTAGCCGTTGAACGCAGTGGTCAAGGGCCACAGGATAAAAAAACGAAGCTGATTCGCGTTAGCTATCAAGATGAAGACGTCAAGAAAATTCTAGCGGTTCTCGATGAGCTAGCCCGGGGCTATATTCAGTACAGCGAAGAGAAGCGTCAAACCTACATTGGCGAAGGGGTCTCATTGATTGCGAAAAGACTGCCCGAATCTCGTCAAAACGTTTCGACCCTTGAAGAACAGCTTCAGCAACTCCAGCAAAAGTATCGGATTACCGATCCCAACACAGAAGGGGCTGAACTCGCGAAACAGGCGAGAGAACTAGAGGCACAACGTCTAGAGGTACAGCGCGATTTACAGGCCCAAAAATCACTCTATGCCAGCTTGCAAAAGCAACTTGGCCTTGCCCCGGGGGAAGCGATCGCTGCCTCTTCTCTCACCGAGAATCCCCGCTATCAAAAACTGCTGGGTGATCTGAAAGCTATCGAAACTGAAATCGCGTCAGAGGCCGCCACCCTCACCGATGCGAATCCCAGAATGCAAGATCTACGCGCCAAGCAGCGTAATCTCAAAACATTATTGGCCCAGGAAACGCGCAAATTAGCCGGACAAAACTTGACCGGTGGGGGTAACCCCAGCAACGTTCCTACCTTTCAGGGATCTTTGCAACAAAGCCTGAGTCAGCAGCTTGTCGCAGCACTCAATGAAATTCAGGTGCTTGAGGTTCGCAATCAAGCCACTCAGCAGGCGGCAGTGGCAGTGGATAAAAAGCTGCAGCAGTTCCCGTCCATTATGCGCCGACACAATGAAATTCAGCGCAAGCTCAATGTCGCCACCGAAACCCTCAATCAACTGCTCAAGAGTCAAGAGACTCTTAAGGTTGAAGACGCTCAGCAACAAATTCCCTGGCAGTTGGTGTGGCCCCCCAAGATTCTCAGCGACCCAAACGGCAATCCCATTGCGTCCTCCCAAGGTCGGACTAAAAAGCTAGCCTTGGGCGTGTTGGGCGGTTTATTGCTGGGCCTGGGTGCGGCCCTCCTGCGTGAAAAACGTCAGGATGTCTTTCACAGCAACGATGATTTGCAAGACGAAACAGAACTGCCGCTATTGGGAACGCTGCCCTACAGTGACAGTGCTTCTGTGCTAGAGAGTCATCGGCCTTTAGATGATCAGTATGGTGACATGCTATCCCTGTCGATGCAGCCCCAGCCCGCGTTTAGTCAGGCCACTGAGGCTCTCTATGCCAAGCTGAGGTTTCTACATCCAGAACGACCGATGCGCGCGCTGGTGATTAGTTCCATCATGGCGCGGGATGGTAAAACCACCGCAGCGATGCACCTTGCTCAGGTCGCAGCCAATACCGGGCAGCGGGTTTTGCTGGTGGATGCCAACATGACTATGCCTCAGCTCCACCGATATTTGGGTGTCCCCAACTTTGAAGGCCTCAGCGAAATTTTGCATAAGAAGCTAGACCCCAATCAATATATTCAGCGCTCCCCCTATCAGGCCAATTTATTCATCCTCGCTTCAGGACAATCATTGATTGGGGCAAGTCAACTGCTGGCTTCCACTCAGATGCAATATCTGATGGAGCAGTTCCAGAATATGTTTGATCTGGTGATTTACGATACGGCCCATCTCCAAAATCATGCTGACGCCAAGTTTTTAAGCCTTCATGCCGATGGCATGGTGCTTGTGGTGGGTATTGGACGCACTCAACAGTCTTGCGTGTTGCGATCGCTAAAGTCTTTAAATGCCTCTCATCTCAATATTTTGGGCACCGTGGCAAATTTTGCCCATGAAACGATGGACTTTGCACCTGAGCAAGAGCGACGGTCTCATCACAAGAACGAATCGGATGATGAGTTTGAGATTTTTAGAGTCTAGATCCCAGCTCACTCCAGCCTTCTATTTCATCCTTGACGATTCAGACTCGGTTCCGGTGGGAACAATAAATCTACAAAGCATCCATTCTCAGGGCGTAGTGATTGCTAGCCTCGAACGGTTGCTCACGATGATTTAAGCAGGGTATCACCAAAAATCAATGCTCAAAATAGCCGTCGGTCACAGTAACGACCCCGATTCAGCAGAAGCTGTGAATGAAGTCATTGCCCAATGTCAGGCTGACTTGGCCGGACAGCCCCCTCAAGCGGGCATCCTCTGTGCCGCCTTTGACTTTGACCATGCCCTGATTCTAGAACGACTGAACCACGCCTTCCCTGACCTTGAACTGATTGGTGGCACCACCGATGGTG
>JBAUJD010000453.1:0-4522 GCA_049683515.1 Thermosynechococcaceae cyanobacterium
AAAAGCCTAGCTTGAGCAGTCGGGTTCTAAAGTTAGAATAGTCTGAGAACTGTTCGCCTAGGACCGTACTGTAGAGCTGATACAAATCGTTAAGGGTAAAGAGATCGGGCAAGACGTCAAAGGCAACGGGGCTATACTCAAGTTTGTTGCACAGCCGCTGATGCCCATCAGTGAGAATTTGCTGATGATCAAAGGCGAGGTCAGGCAACTGCTGGAGGGGATGCCAAGCTAGCAGATGGCGCTCATCACTCATGAGAATGGCCTCTTCATAGCGCACCACCGCAAAGTAGCTCACCGATAGATAGCGAGACCCGGTGGTTTGCTCCCTGGGGTCGCGGTGTGGACCGCCAAAGGTATAAAGCTGCTCTAGATAGAGGTTCTGAACTCGAATTTTTTCTGCCAACGTTCGGTAAGCAGCCTCTTCTAAGGCTTCACCTTGGCGAACCAGCGTTCCTGGTAAGGCCCATTGGCCCTCGTAGGGGGGCTGCTGACGCACAGCCAAGAGTACGAGAAGCTGACTGTGGACGGTATCGACGGAAAAAATAACGTTATCGACACCCACATTAAAGTTTGCCAGGGGGAGGTCTGTTGGGGTGGCTGTAGAGTCGGGTGTACCTGTACCTAACGTGGAAGTATCGTTGAGATACAGGTTGTGGTCCTGAATATAGTGTGAAATTGCCTTGGGAAGCCCTGACGGATTGCCGGTATTGCGATAGGCGCTCGAAGAAATATCGGGGCCGAGAAAGTTTGCGATCGCAAGGTCGGCCCCCTGAGCTTTCAGGCTATCCAACGTGGTTTCTATGAGTGCGGCCCCCGACCGAGGCAGAACCAAGAGTTTAACCAGGGTCAGTAATTCTTCAATGCGATGCCAATGCAATAGAGTTGGGATTACGTCAGACCCCACCACCAAAGTGAACTGAGCGGTCGGCCAACGCCCATAGGCTATTTTGACCGTGTTGAGCGTTTTGCGATCGCTCAGACTGGGATCGTGAATTACCTGAGCATGTTCAATCTCTTCCACCAGTAATCGCAGCATTTGTTGGCGATGCACCAAGGGCGTTTGATTGCCCTTAAAGGGATTGTCTGAAGCCCAAACAGCGACTTGGTCAAAGCGCTGAGCAAGCCAGTCTAAGACCACTTTATGGCCAAGAGTGGGGGGATCGGCACTGGTGCCAAACAGAGCAACGTTCATGGATAGAAAAAGAGGCGAGTAGCGAACAACTGCTGATTCTGGGTCGAGAGCCGTACCCCTCAAACCGTCATGAATTTGGAACTTTTACCCTGTCGATCAACGTCAGACAAGAGTCAGTTAAAGCCTAACTCTGGTCAGCTAGCGCTAAAACATAATGGTAAGATGACCAGAACTTAAGCCTATTATTCTATATTCGAGTTGTTTTAGGGTTGCCCCATGGTATCTATCAAACCAGCCTCAAGCTTTGTGCGCCGTTCTTGGGTCGCGGCGATTGCAAGTTCTGTTTTGTTCGTCGCTGTGCCCGTTGTTCATGCCCAGCAGAGCCTAGAGGGTCTTGACTCCGCACAGCCCGTGACCCCTACAAATGTAGAGCCGCTGAGTCCCGATGTCGCCCGCAGTGGCTTGTTTAGCATTGCCGCAGGCAAGCGTCTCATGACCGAGTCTCAAAGTGCGGTCTCAGCGCAAAACTACGACTTGGCCGCCAAGAAACTGCAGGACTCTCGCAGTATTTTCAACCAGCTCTCCAACTTCTATCAGGCGCTCACCACTAGTTTCTTAGGTGTCAATCGTGTGGCCTCTGATAGCCATCGTCGCAAAGCTCTAGAAACAGCTCAGCTCCGCGATCAGGCGACCTACCAACTGGCCCTGGTTTACCGTTCCCAAAGCAAGCCAGAAAAAGCTATTCCACTGTTGATTGAGATTATTCGTAGCCAAAACCCCACCCGTGATTTGGGTCAGAAATCTTACCAGCAGTTGATTGAGTTAGGATTCGTAGATGCGCCAGCAGGTGCTACCAAAGGTTCTACTAAAGATGCGCCAGCAGGTGCTACTAAATAAGCCCTTCTAAAGATCAATGAGGTTTCAGCAACCGAAATTGAATAGAGGTTAACAGGTAGGGAGTGGTATTGCTGATCGCTCCCTACCTGTTTTGTCTGTTGCCTTTAACACCTCTATTTTTAAAGTTAAACTAGGGTCGATGCCGTAAATTGCAATGAGGTTGCTCAATGATTAGCCCAGACAATCTTGAATCCATGATCCAAGCAGGTTTGCCTGGGGCCGAGGTTCACGTTCAAGATCTGACCGGGGGCGGAGATCACTATCAGGCCACGGTGGTTTCATCAGCCTTCGCCGACAAAAGTTTGGTGCAGCAGCATCAGTTGGTGTACGCCACGGTCAATCACGTCATGGCGACTGAAGAACTCCATGCTTTTGCTCTCAAAACCTATACGCCAGAGAAGTGGGCAACTCTGCAGTCTGAAGCGGTGACCAGTCCCACTGTATAAATGTCTTCATTCAGTTCAGTCCACTATCTATACCCATCACAGGATAATCACAATGACACCAGAACTAAAAGCTCGCCTTGACGACGTCGTTAAAAACAATAAAATTGTGGTCTTTATGAAGGGGTCTAAGCTGATGCCCCAATGTGGATTCTCTAATAATGCGGTCCAGCTTTTTAATAGCCTTGGTGCGCCCTACGAAACGGTAGATGTCCTGTCTGATCCTGATATTCGCCAAGGCATCAAAGAGTATTCCAACTGGCCTACGATTCCACAGGTTTACATTAATGGTGAATTTGTCGGTGGCTCAGACGTTTTGATCGAGCTATATCAGCAGGGTGACCTGCAGCAGATGGTCGAAGTGGCTCTAGCCTCCTAAGATCAGGCGAAGGGTGAGAAAGGGGTGGTTGCGATCGCGCAGTCACCCCTTTCTCATACGGAAACATAACGATTGAATGACAGGAGTGAATCATGGCGAAGTATGTGATGTGGGGGACCTATTGCGATGACGTGCTTGAAAAGCGATCGCCCTATCGTCAAGATCATCTCGATGGTTTGGCTGCTCAAAAAGAGGCCGGAACCCTAGTGACCATTGGCCCCACTAAAGACATCACCAAAGTCTTCGCCATCTACGAAGCAGCCGATGAAGCCACCGTTCGTCAGCTTGTGGAGTCAGACCCCTACTGGAAAGGCGGCATCTGGACAGAGTATGAGGTGAAAGAGTGGATCCAGGCACTGTAATGCCCTAAGACTAAATTAAGCTCAAGTCGAGGCTAAAGCCAGGGAGAACGTCTTCTCCTTCTAAAACCTTTGGAGACTCTAGAACTTCAACCGCTTTCCCTTGTCGATAGATTTCAACTTGATGGCTTTTGGGAGCAATGAGCCAACCTAGCTGCACCTGACAGTCCATATATTCCCGCATCTTGGCCTGCGTCGCGGGCAATGTATCGGTGGGAGACATCAGCTCCAAAACAAAATCAGGGGCAATGGGCGGAAATTTAGTTTGTTGCTCTGGCGTGAGTGCATCCCAACGCGCTTTCCGAATCCAGGCCACATCCGGGGAGCGATCGGCCCCGTTAGGTCGCTTAAAACAGGTTGAAGAGTCAAACCCTATTCCCAGCTTAGCTTTACGATTCCAGAACGAAAATTCTGCCGTCAACTCAAAATTACGACGCCCTGTTTCTCCGCCGGTTGGGGGCATAATGATTAGCTCTCCACTCGCATTGCGTTCAAATTTAATGTCAGGGTTGGCTCGACAGAGATCATAGAACTGATCATCGGTCATTTTGAAGACGGTGTCGAAGTTAACGGTGTAGGCGGTCATAGTTGCGGCCTCGTTGCTGCATACACCACAATTGTGGCAGAAAAGCTCACTGCAGTTGCTGAATGTGCATGCTTCAGTATCAAAGAGCGAGAGATGAAGCAGCGATCGCACAAGCTAGACCGCTATACTTCATATAGAGATGTTTTTTAAAGTCCTCCGGCATGGTTGCTTCTTCAAACTCCAACGTTCGCACTGAGATGAATGAACTGCGTCGTCTCAGGTCTCTGCTGCCCCCAGAACTGCAGAGCTGGGTAACGGTGGAAGCAACTACGGCAGTGAACCCGCCCTTGGTGGCCTGTGAAGAGTTGGGCCAAGATCAGGTTGAGATTCAGATTGATTTGATTCGTTGGGAAGAGTTGGCTAAAGACCAGCGCAACCTGTTGTTCTGGCATGAGGTGGCCCGGATTCAGAACGATACAATCCCTAGAGATGGCTGGGAGATGGCGGCTCTCGCCATTGGTCTCGGTGGCGCGGTGGGAGAACTCTGGGTCCAAGATGGCCTGTTGTTGGTCCTGGCAATGGCGCTTTGTGGCATTTCCGGCTGGCGGCTCTATAAGCGAAATAATTCGCAGCAGAGTCTTGATAATGTGACGGCTGCAGATGAAAAGGCGATCGCACTTGCGGTTCGATTTGGCTATACATTACCCAACGCTTACAAAAGTCTCGGGAGCGCCTTAAAAATTCTCATTGAACAGACTCCCAATCGGCGCAAGCGCAAGCAGTTTG
>JBAUJD010000454.1:0-2019 GCA_049683515.1 Thermosynechococcaceae cyanobacterium
CTGGCTACCGTGTACACGGTAGCCAGTTTGAGAGAGAGGGGAACCGTGACAGTTTTACAAGACTTACATCCCCATGATGCAGTAGCCAGAGTCTACGTAGATAATCTGGCCTGTAATGCCGCTGGACAGATCACTGCTGAGGAACGCAGCCGTATTGCCCACCTCTGTTTGAGTCACCGTGCGCTTGAGCGGTGCGACCTCTTCGACATGATGAATCATGTCTAAAATGCCGCCCACCGCCGATGACGCTAACGTGCGAATGGGACCGGCTGAAATGCCGTTAACGCGGATATTATGAGAGCCTAGCTCAGAGGCTAAATACTTCACATTCATCTCTAGCGCTGCTTTCGCAATGCCCATCACGTTGTAGTTCGGAATGACTTGCACACCGCCAAGATAGGTCAGCGTCACAATACTACCCCCTTCGGTCATCAGGGGCTTTGCGGCAGCCGCGAGTTGAATCAGTGAATAGGCGCTCACGTCTAGGGCCAGATTGAACCCTTCTAAACTCGTCTGACTGAAGTCACCCGTCAGGTCATCACGATTGGCGAAGGCAAGACAATGAATCAAAATATCTAGCTTGCCCCACTGGTCTTTGATGGCTTGAAAGGTTGAGTCCACTTGAGCCTGATCTTGAACATTACAGGGTAGAAACAAGCTCGGAGACAGCGGTTCCACTAAGGTTTTGACTTTGCCTTCATGACGGCCTTTATCATCAGGCAGATAGGTCACACCTAGATTGGCTCCGGCTTGATGGAGCTGTTGAGCAATGCCCCAAGCAATAGAGCGATTATTAGCAATGCCGGTCACAAGGGCATTTTTTCCAGTCAAGTTCAGCATGGATTGTGGTGTAAATAACAGAATATTGGGACAATGAAACTTAAATAGCGCTACAGACAGGCAAAAACTCGATAAAAGTAGCTAATCATCTATAAATTGCGGTCAAACAAAAGATTATCTAGATGTTTAAGCGCTACCGTTGTCTGTTCTGTATCAGATGATACACACAAACCTCTACGAGTCCGCTTAAGTAGTACAAATGCCTATCGAAATAAGTACTCAAACTATTTAAAGCGCTTTATCTCAATAAGCACAGATGTAGAGGAAAATAGTTCTACATCTCATTAAACTCAGCGGTATCGACAGCTAAAAGCCTTGCCTTTGGATCAAGTGTTTCACATGTCGTGCCTTCTTGAAGTCCTAATCAGGCAACACTCAGGGCAACATAAGCATGGTAATGATGACTCAAGTCAGTCCCCTAGCCGCCGTTTTTCGGCAGATGAGCAACGGTCAGTTTCCGCCCGTGGCCGAAACCTTCGACCGAGGTAAGACCATTTTCTTCCCCGGTGACCCGGCAGAGCGGGTTTATTTTTTGATTCGGGGGGCGGTTAAGCTCTCTCGTGTCTACGAAGCCGGTGAAGAGATTACGGTGGCTCTCCTGCGTGAAAACAGCGTCTTTGGCGTCCTGTCTTTGCTTACCCAGCAAAAATCTGATCGCTTTTACCATGCGGTGGCCTTTACCCAAACAGAGTTACTGTCGGTGCCCACTGAACAGGTAGAAAAAGCGATGAAAGAGGATCCGGAGCTGCCAATTGTGTTGATGCAGGGGCTATCGTCTCGGATCTTGCAGACAGAGATGATGATTGAAACGCTGGCCCACCGGGATATGGCCTCTCGATTAGTGAGCTTTCTGCTCATTCTCTGCAAGGATTTTGGCATCCAAAGTGGACCGGGCATTACCATCGATTTGAAGCTATCCCATCAGGCTATAGCTGAGGCAATTGGTTCGACACGAGTCACCGTCACCCGCTTGCTGGGAGAGCTAAGGGATCAAGAGAAGATTTCGATCCACAAAAAGAAGATTACGGTCCATAATCCTATTTTGTTAGGGAAGGGATTTTCTTAGGGGTCAACGCCAGGGCCAGCGGCGCAGACCTTTCCAAAATATACCGAGCAGCAAGCCGATTAGTGAAAGACCTTGGATATTGCTGAGAAAAAGGCCGGGGATAGGGAAAAGAG
>JBAUJD010000455.1:0-8533 GCA_049683515.1 Thermosynechococcaceae cyanobacterium
GAACCGTTATGCTATGACAGACAAAATTGTCTAGTTTCAGGTTGATGTACCAATGATACGACGCCTTATCTGGGTTTATGCCTGTACGCTACTTGCTATAGCAGGCTGCAATTCAGCCCCCTCCACCGTGCCCGAACAACCGACCCCTCCGCCCTCGACATCAGCAGCACCAGAGATGTCAACGAAACAGGTCCAGATCAATGAACCCAATACTGGCACTAAGGTAGGGCTAGAGTTACCCGTCAAAGGGTCGTCACCTGTTCCTGGTGAGAAAGTTTGGCTAATCGTACATCCTACCCATACCCCCGATTACTGGGTCCAGCCTCCAGCAACCAGTGGCAGTGAAGGGGAATGGGAAACGGTTATTTTTATCGGCAGGGAAGGCACTGAAGATGTGGGTCAAAGCTATGACATTAAAGCCGTCGTCAATCCTAAATCGTCCTTAAAAGAAGGAGAGGTTCTCAAAGACTGGTCTGACGGTGAATTTACCTCAACCGTTACCCAAGTGGCGCGGAAGTAGAGTGAAGTATCACAAAGTGGCGCGAAACATCAATGTCTAGCCAATTCTCTTGACGGAGCTGGCGGAGCAGACGAGTCACCGTGACTCGGGTGGTTGCCGTTAGATTCGCAAGCTGCTGGTGGGTCAAGCGCACCGTCAACCGGATCCCTTGTGATGTCACTTGGCCGACATCCTGACTGAGCAGCATCAAAAGTTGTCTGAGGCGATCTTCTACACGACGTTGTGAGACTATCGCCAGCAGTGCTTCTGTTTGCTTAAGACGACTCCCGAACTGCTGAAATAGCCCCTGAGCCAAACGTGGGGACTGCTCCAGCTCCATGTGGTGCAGACGCATCATCACCACATCGGTGAGCGCTCGCGATTCATAGGGCATGAGCTGGGTAAAGGGTAAACCAAAAGGCATTGCCGGAGAGGCTAAACCCACAATCGTTTCATCTCCAGTGGGGTGCAGTGTGCTCAGTTGGACTAAACCACGGCAAATGATCCAGACATCATGCTGCTGCAGCGGAATTAACTGCCCTCGCTTGAAGTCATAGAGGTTTCGTCCTGCGTAGATTTCTTCGATCAGTTGCCGAAAATCCGTTGTACTCAGTTGAGTCAAGGTCGGTGTAGATGCCATAGAACCAAGAGGAGTGAAGAGTTACTATCCACCGTAGGTCATGGTTGCAGAATCTAGGTAAAATCTGGGTTTCGAGAAGGTTAAGGTGTCATTTTTATTTTGATAGAGTTCCTGAAACAGTTCTATTTGGCTTGAGCCGAGATCGCATTAGCCCCAGGCATTACCGTGCCCCTCGCTTCAAGTGTTAAGTTACGAAGGCAGAGGCATGGACGGCACCACATGATTTTTCGGCATAACTTTCGATTAAAACATCTTGCTTGGGTTGTGATTCTGGTGGGCTGTCTGAGTTGGCTCCAGCCTGCATGGGCGGCCAATGAGCGCAACGTCAACTATACCCTGGCCGATCTCAAGGGAGCTGACTTCTCTAATCAAGATGTATCGGGCACCTCCTTTGCTGGTGCCGATATGCGTAATGCCGATTTTCATGGTGCCAACCTATCCGCCACCATTTTGACTCAGGCGGTCTTTCAGCGGGCCAATCTACAGGGCGCAGATTTATCAGAAATCTTTGGCGATCGCGTTATCTTCAACGATACCGATTTAACCAATGCCCTCTTTGTGAATGCTCTGCTGACCTCTAGTATTTTCTACGACGCTAAAATTACCGGGGCCGACTTTACAGATGCTTTAATTGACCGGATGCAGGTGTCTATCTTGTGTCAAACCGCAAGCGGCGTCAACCCAGTCACAGGCATAGATACTCGTGAAAGCTTAGGGTGTCGCGAATCATCAGGCCCAGCAACTTAAGACTGCGTTGAATCAGCATTAGCGTCTGGGTGGGGTCCATTAAGCTGTTCGGCCTCAGGACAGTCATCTGAGACCAAAAGCTCTGCCTCACCCTTGGGCACAGAGGCCAACTTCCGCATAATGCCACCAATGCTATCGATGCGAATAATTTCTTCCCAGGCGCAGATTTCATCCTCTTCGTCTGTTTCATAGCGGAGCGTGATCAAGTCGCCTTCAATATCAGTAATCTGAGCACGCTCAAGCCACCGCTGTTGATCTCGCAAGAAAATCCAAACATCTTGTTCGTCGGTATGGAGTTGATAAATCTTGCGATGTAGCATCAGTAGGGTCTCCTAAACACGAAGGTTTGCAGCCGTCAATTAGACTAACGAAGGTCCGGCAACCCGCGATGTGTAGCTTAGACAAAAGCCTGCAGTCGACTCACAATATCTTCAGCAGGCAGAACCCCCTCAATCCGTTCTACTGGATCACCTTGCTTGAAGAGTACCAGAGTCGGCAGTGCATGAACACTATACTTACTAGCGAGGTTGGGGTACCGTTCTGTATCGATTTTCACAATCTGCACCTGATGCTTCATCAACGTCTGCACCTGATCTAAGATTGGTGCGAGCATTCGACAGGGACCGCACCAATCTGCATAAAAATCGACGAGTAACGGGGTCTCGGAGGCAGAGAGCATCTCTTCAAAGCTTGCGAACTGTTTTTGAGTTGCCATGAATTCTCCAGATGGGCGTAGGTGTACTTTTAATTTTAAGGGTTGAAAATCAATTTCACCGCAAAAATAAACAGGATTTCCAGTTTTCTTGTTCAAAAGACTGATATCGCAGTCCGACTCAGGCAAAACAGGGGCTAATTGAGATGGAGATTATGTTCAATGATCACCTCGGTCAGATCGCTCATAGAGATACATCGCTGCTGGTCGAGGGTCTCAAGGTAGCGCTTCTCTTGGTAATAAAGACGGCGAATATCCTCTAGCTCTCGCAAACAATAGCTCTCTTCCTCTAGTAACGTTTGGGCATGTCCACACTCGTCATCAATCATCTGCTGAATCTGATGGAGATAGGCACTCAGAATTTTTTTCCCCTTGAGGGTTTGCTTGGCCGACTTCAGGGCCGATTCCCACATCTGCAATAGATGGCGGCACCGTTTTTCACAGGCAATCCGCTCTAGGCTGGCAGAGGCGGCTCGAATAGAAAGATTAGGACGCAGCAGATCTAGCTCCGTTTTTTCGTTGAGCTGAATTAAATGATAAATCTGCTTGAGTTCATCAGTAAAGGTAGTGCAAAGATCCTGAACGGCAGTGATCAAGTCAAAACCTTCAGGAATGGGCGTCACTTCTGGGTGAGAGGAATATTGCCCAGGATTAGCCTTAATCACCTCATCTTCAAGGACGAGAATCTGCCGCCACAGAAAGCGGTGGTGGGAAAAGCTAAACTCTACGTCCCTGTCTTTCATTGATTCCTGAACGGTGGCGCGGTATTGGGGGCGATGGAGATAAATCCTTAAAAGCTGGGCTTCTGCTGCTTCTCGAAGCGTGTAATCTGCGGGGCGCTGCCATTTTTCAGATCGCCCTAGCCACCGCTGCCCTCGCACCTGCTGCCGCAGCGCTTCTTCAAGCTGCAAAGAGAGCCGAGAATCGCCCTGACTTAAGAGTGCGGCACAGTTATGAATGTAGTGAGTCCGCAAGGCGGCGTTGGGGAGTTTGCCCAACAGAGCCACAATGGCTTGGGTGGCTGATTGGAATTGGTCGGCCTGCTGTAGATCTTGGTTTGCAATAGCACGAGAAATTTGCCAGTCTAACCACAGCGGAGCCGCCTCCACAAGCTGATCATAGGCTTCCCGACTGGATTCTAATAGAAACTCATCGGCATCCTTACCATTGGGTAAATTTAGAACCCGGAGCTGGACATCGCCGCGATAGGCAAGGGCTTCCACCTCAGAAATGGTGCGTTCGGCGGCCTTCCCCCCAGCGGCATCGGCATCGAAATTAAGAATAATCCGCTTCGATTCGGTGTAGCGCAGAAGCTGCTTGACCTGGTTTTCACTGAACGCCGTCCCCATTGAGGCCACTGCATTAGTGATCCCCGCTGCGTGAAGGGCAATCACATCAAAATAGCCCTCGACCACAATGGCCCGGTCATCTTGAACGATGGTTTTACGGGCTTTATCAAGGCCGAACAGCAATTTACCCTTATTAAATAGCTCCGTTTCAGGGGAGTTGAGATACTTGGGTTCTTCCCCCGTTAGGGTTCGAGAACCAAATCCCACCACTCGACTCTGGTGATCGTGAATGGGGATCATGAGGCGATCGCGAAAGCGGTCGTAATAGCCATCTCCGCTCTTACGAGGCAAAATCAGCCCCGCTTGCTCTACCAGCTCTTCTGAAAAATGCTTCTCCTCAACGAGGTGCTGGTAAATGCCCTGCCATTGATCAGGAGAATAGCCGAGCTGAAACTGCTGGATGGTTTCGCCCCTCAACTGCCGCGTTTGTTGGGCGTAATTGAGGGCAAACGCCCCTTGGGGCTGACGCAAAGCGTGCTCGTAAAATCCGCAGGCAATCGCCAAAATCTCATAAAGCTGCTCCCGCAATGACAGCTTCTTCTCAAGCTGCTGCTTTTCAGCCTTCGCCAGCGTCTGCACCGGCACATCATAGCGCTCGGCCAGCCCCAGCACGACTTCAGCAAAGGAGCGCTTTTCCAGCTCCATTAAAAACTTAAAGGCATTTCCCCCAGCACCACAGCCAAAGCAATAGTAGAACTGCTTCTCAGGGCTAACGCTAAAGCTGGGCGTTTTCTCGTCATGAAAGGGACAGCAGCCCACCAAATTACGACCCTGCTTACGCAGTACAACATGATCTGAGACCACATCCGTGATGTCAGCGGCCTGACGAACCTGCTCAATCGTATCGGGGTGTATGCGCGGGATATCCATGGATACAGTATCTTCCCTGGGATCAATCCAGGCGGTGTTGAGCTTTAGATTGGCTGCTCCAGCTTGAGAGTCACCTTAGCAGAGGAATGACGACATCGCAGTGAATCAAACGCCTTAATTAGTACTAAAATACCATTTTAGCGCGATAGGTCAGAGGGTTGGAGGCTGTACTACCAATAGCGTTTGTTCTGAATATGGCTACTAGCATAACTCTAGATATGTGATTCGAGAGTGTTTGTCTCGCTTTTTTTTGTTCCGGTCCCCTTCCGTATTAAACCCATTTGCAGCAGTCTATTCCTGCTCAAAGCGCGGTACCGTTCCCTTCTGGCTGATTATTATGCTAATTTCAGGATAGTAAAGAAGTCTTTTCGGTTTCAGTAGCTCGTTGAATAGACGTCTCTCCGAATCGATACACTCTTAATTCCTCTGATTCTGGAGTTTTTTTAATGTCAGTTTATGTCGGGAATCTGTCCTATGACGCCACTCAGGATAACCTGAGTCAGGTGTTTCAGGAGTATGGGGCAGTCAAAAGTGTCAAATTACCCACAGACCGTGAGACGGGTCGGCCCCGTGGGTTTGCCTTTGTTGAAATGGAGTCCGAAGCAGAAGAAGCCGCTGCGATTGAGGCACTCGATGGCGCTGAGTGGATGGGACGTGACCTCAAAGTCAACAAAGCCCGACCCCGTGAAGACCGCAAGCCTGCCGGTGGCGGCTGGAGCGGCGGCGGCAGCCGTTACTAAAGCTGTCTTCTATGTTGATTAAGTCTCTAGAGCAGGCTCTATGTCTGCTCTTTTTTGACGTTTCCAGGGGAAACCCTAGAAAATATTTGTTGTTTATCTTTAAAAGGTGACCGATGGCCCAGATTATTGTTGGAGAAAGTGAAGGAATTGAGTCAGCGCTGCGACGATTTAAGCGGACTGTCTCTAAAGCGGGTATTTTCCCAGACATGCGCAAGCATCGTCATTTTGAAACACCTTTAGAGAAGAAAAAGCGAAAGGCAATTGCCAAGCGCAGAAAGCGCAGAATGCGACGCAACTAATTTTTGGTTTTGTTTGAGACCTGTGCGAGTAACGTCTCAACGGCATTGCGGAGTTTATTGAGTTGCCAGCCTTGATAGAGGTTGGCTGCAATGGCACATCCTCCTGCCCCAACCCCTTCTTTGACAAACCCCTGTTCATAGGCTCGTAACTGAGGGTAGCTTGACGCATTGAAGTCAAGCTGACTCGCTAGTAAAGGGGCCGCGTTGATTAAATCAGCTAGCCCCACCGTATCTCCGGTGGGGTCTTCAGCAACCCAGCGAGTGGTGCCAATCACCACCTGCTCTGGGCACCAAGCTTCTGATTCTAATTGGGCGATCGCTCTAGCAAGGGCGTACACCGCTAGCATTTGAGTTCCTCCGGCCAGCAGAACGCCGCAAGACCGACTGGCCGCTACCATCATTCCCGCCACCACAATTTGCATGGGGTCGCCCACTGCCGCCGCTAACCTAAACGGGTTAGTAAGGCTTCGATGTGATGCAGCCTGCAGGCCCGCAGCCACAAGCTGCTGTTTTTGATCATGATTGCAGATCGGATGGCTACTGTTGACTTTGCCTAGGGCCGAAAATCCAAGCCCCGTCAAAATAGCAAGGGCAGTGGTGGTGCCCCCCACCACACATTCTGAACAAATCAGATAGCTGCCGGGGGTCGCTAATGCTTGTCCCCACCGTAGTCCCTGTCGCCAAAGCTGTTTTACCATCGCCAGGGGCAGCGCTCTCCCCGTAGAAAGACAGCGAGCCGGTTGTCCGCCCAGGTCTATGTGATCAATGGGCGGTGGGGTAGGCAATCCAGCGTTGAAAATCCGCTGGGGAATCCCTAGGCCATGGAGCACTGCGCGAGAGATGAAAACGGGCGATGCTCCTTGATCTAGAGGCGGTAGTGGGTATTGAGCCGCATCACTGGGACCGTTGATTAAGAATTCGGCATCTGCAATCGCCGTAAACCGCCGCGCTTGGGGGGTATTTCCTGCAGCCGAAATTCCAGGATGCAGTGCCGTTTCAGTAAATCCTAAAATACAGGCAAATAGGGGTTCACAGTTCCGGTAGCGCTGGAGCCATCTTTCCCCTTGCTGTTGCTGGGTGTAGACCCGAATCATGTCTATTCTTCTTGATAGTCCAGCAAAATCTGTAGCCATCGTGGCGGGTTCGGTATTGGGGTATTCAGACGCTCTAGCAAAAGCCAAGAGACTAAATGCACCAGCAGCACATAAAGCGTTGCATTCACGAACAGTAGGCCCACCGCAAAAAGTTGGACGACGACAATATCGGGTTCAATCAAGACGCCTAACTTCAGGAAGCCCCAGTCCAGTAACCCCAACACTTGGCGGTTGAGATAGAGCCAAAGATTGGTCCCTAACAACAGCGACAAAAAACCGACCTGGAAAAACAAGCCCGCCGCCATTACCAAGATCCCCCACCCCATTGAGAGATACCAACCAGCCCGACGACGCCACAATCCCCCCAGTAGAACCCCAAGAAAACCGTAGGGGATCAAGAACTGAAGGCTGCGGGGTGGCCCCAGCAAAACCGCCACCAACAGTGACGTGACCATGGCGGTCATCCAAGCCGCTCGTCGCCCCCAGCGCAGGTAGGCAAGGGCCACCGGCACCGGGAAAAACATCCTTAGGATTGGTCCAGTCGGCACATAAAAATTAATGAGCCAAATCAGTGCCGTGGTGCTGGCTAAGAACGCCGTCTCCACCATCACTAGAGGGCCAGTGATCAAATGTCGAGAATTAGGGGCGGGTTCTCTCGGCGTTGAGATAAAGTCGTCAAGCTCTGAGGAGGGCAAAGGCTCGGGCATAGTTAGGGATCAGGTCAGCACAAAGACGGCTTGAAAACTCTTTGAAGAGAATGAAAAGTTCCCTCATCACAACTCCTCTCTACCTTAAAACGCCTTTGGGGACTCGTCCATCAAGCAGCGCTGGAAGGACTGAGGGCAGTGCTGCTAAAGAAGCAGGTTCTCAAGGGCATCTACATCAACGATACAGAGCGTATCACTATCACGCTGGATCAAGCCTTTCTTTTCGAGCTTACCCAAAACGCGAGTCACTGTTTCCCGCGCCATACCACTTAGACTGCTTAACTCTCGATGGGGTAGATTTGGAATCTCGATACCACCCTTGCTTTCTTTACCTTGGCCTTCAGCTAGAAACAATAAAATATCAGCCACCCTGGAGGTGCTATCAGACTCTCTGAGTCGCAGCCGTCGATTAAGCTGACGCAAACGTCGAGCCATTAGCTTTGCCAGACGAATCCCTGCTTGGGGCTGAGTTTGGACTAGCGCAACAAAATCTGTCGCGGGTAGATTGGCAACCACCGTCGGCGTTAGGGTAATGACGTCCGTTGAGCGGGGAACCTCATCTAAAGGAGCCATTTCGCCAAACACTTCACCCTTGCCCACAATATTGAGAGTGATCTCTTTACCATCAATATTGTAGGTGCGAATTTTCACCCAGCCGCTCAGAATGAAGTAAACAGAGCTACCCCAGTCATTCTCTAAGAGGATTACCCGATTGGCTGGATGTTCTCGGGTGACGACATGGGCCACCGCCTGCTCAACAACGGCATCTGGCAAACCTTCAAAAAACGGAGTTGAGCACAGCACAGCTTTGAGTTCTGCGTCTCGGGAATTCAGCCGATCTTCCATGAACATCTACTCTCAGAATCGGCTCAATGC
>JBAUJD010000456.1:0-1882 GCA_049683515.1 Thermosynechococcaceae cyanobacterium
GCAGTAAAGTGCTCAATTGCATCTGCCGCATCCAAAATATCCTCTAGATAGTCCTGAATCTGGCGTGGGGTCACAGATAGACCACCTCTGCCAAAATTCGTTCCCCAATACGCAGCTTTAGACCAGCCTTATGTACCAGATCAACCTTAACCCCCAAATTGTCGCTGAGATAGTTCTCTAGATTGACAAACTTTAACAAGCTGGGCGTCTCAGAGAATTCCACCAACACATCAACATCGCTAGCGTCTGTTTGCTCCTGTCTAGCATAGGAACCGAAAATTCCCAGTTCTCTGATTTGATATTGTTCCTGTAACACCGATTGGTGCTGAACTAGCCACTGCTTGATTTCCTCCAGTGTTTTCATTCTTTAAAATCTCCCTGAAGCCAAGCATAATCGTAACCCAGGCAACATCGGGGGAGCGATCGCTTCCCACCGGCAGCTTAAAAACCGTCGAAGAGCTAAAGACTTTACCCAGCTTTGTTTGAGTATTCCAGAGCCAAAGAGGACCGATGCTATCGGCTTCACCAATGCCACTATCGCCGCCAACTGAGGGCATAATAATCAGCTCTCCTTTATGACTACTATGACTACGCTTCATTGCCACATCTTTATTCGCCATGCACCGCTTGAAAAACTGCTCATGGGTGAGCTGTGTCAATGGTTCCAAGTTCAAAGTAATCGCAGTCATGGTCAGCATCCGAGATCGTGCGTCTCTCCAATATAAGCTAGACGATTCTCTCGAACCATAATCCTCACATTCTGACTTGTCTCAAAACACAGTTGAACGCTAGCTTATTAGTTGAAGCCCCTATCGTTTCTTCCCCAAGTCACTGATGCCACTAAAGCTCTACAACACGCTAACGCGCCAAAAGGCGTCCTTTGAGCCGATTGAACTGGGCAAAGTTCGCTTTTATTGCTGTGGGGTGACGGTCTATGACTATTGCCACCTGGGCCATGCCCGCTCCTACATCGTCTGGGACGTTGTGCGGCGCTATCTGCAATGGCGCGGCTATGACGTGCAGTACGTTCAGAATTACACCGACATTGACGATAAGATCCTCAACCGAGCGAAAGAGCAGAACGAAGACTGGCAGATGATTACCCAACGCTACATTGATGCCTACCAAGAAGATATGAGTCGGCTCAATATCTTGCCCGCCGATGTCTATCCCAAAGCCACCGAATTTATCCCTCAGATGATCGCGCTGGTGGAGACTTTAGAGCAGCAGGGCTATGCCTATGCCGCCGATGGCGATGTTTATTATGCTGTTGAGAAATTTCCGGGCTACGGCAAACTTTCAGGTCGCAAGCTCGATCAAATGGAAGAGGGGGCCAGCGGTCGAGTTAATCAGGCTGAGTCTCTCAAACGCCATCCCCTAGACTTTGCCCTGTGGAAGGCGACAAAGCCCGGAGAACCATCCTGGGATTCTCCCTGGGGAGCTGGTCGGCCCGGATGGCATCTAGAATGCTCTGCCATGGTGAAGGATTGCCTTGGATCTGAGATCGATATCCATGCGGGAGGGGCCGATTTAACCTTTCCTCACCGCGAAAACGAGATTGCCCAATCGGAGGCGGCGGGGTCTAAACATCTGGCCCGCTACTGGATGCACAACGGGTTTGTGAATGTCGGTTCTGAAAAGATGTCCAAGTCCCTTGGCAACTTCACTACGATTCGTCAACTGCTAGATAGTCCGATCCCAGCTTTGGACGGAGCCTTGTTTCATCCCATGGCGATGCGGCTGTTTGTATTGCAGGCCCAGTATCGCAAGCCCATTGATTTTACCGATGATGCCGTCATTGCCGCAAATCAGAGCTGGCAAACGCTGCGAGATGGCTTGCTGTTTGGGTTTGACTATGGCGCTCAACTGGGGTGGCCTGATC
>JBAUJD010000457.1:0-3943 GCA_049683515.1 Thermosynechococcaceae cyanobacterium
GGTATCAGGGACAACAACATTATCAATGTACCCTTGCTAATGTGAAAAGGTAATCAGCGCTTAACCTTAAATCGTTGGTCTTTCACCGAATCTTCTCAGAATCTAATGTATTGGTGTGATACAGTCCGCAAAGTAGTAATTTCCTAAGTCCAAAGATATTTAGCTCCGCTATTTTGGTTTTTTCAACTCTACGGCACTCATCCCCTCAGCGCTCTAAGAAATAATGCCTAATGTTTATGGCACACTCTCGGCGTTTGTGGGCACACTAACTTAAGGTGTAAAACCATGCCCAACCTCATTACCAGCGCTCCTGTTTCATTCATGCCTTCGACTTTAACGCCCCCACAGAAAGCAACGTTTACCCCCCCGCAATGCTCTGCCCATTATTTTATTACCCTCTGCACCCATGAGCGTCAGTGTCTCTTTGGTGACATCATCGAAGGACAGATGCAGTTAAATGAGCTAGGCTCCATCGTTGAAGACGAATGGCAACATGCCGCTCAGAGCAAGCCAGACCTGATCTGTGATCAATGGATCATCATGCCAAATCATATTCACGGCATTTTTACCCTGGCTGAGTCAGCGGCAGAGTTGGCAACCACTATAGAGCCTGCTGCTGAGTCCACTGAACCCACCATTGCCGATTGGATTGACGGGTTTAAAACTGCCGTCACCGAGCGAATCAGCACTCGTTTGCCGATTTGGCAGCCCGTTGACGATCAACAGCTCATCCCTCACTCTTTCGCATTTAATACCTTCCGGCAGTATATCCGCAGCAATCCCCATGCGTGGCTCTGGGATAAACTACACCCTGACAGTCCTTCTGACTGGCTCCATACGGCAACAGCTTAGACCTCTTTATCCATATTGCAATACAACCACGATGCAGTTTATTCAAAATGCGGCTTTAGTCGGGTTTATCTTTTTTGCTCTCATGATTTTTTTGAGAAAGAGTGACTCCTACGACACAGCGACCCAAGACGGCGGCTATGCTCAGGCTTGGTGGGTGACGGTAACGACTCAACAGCCAGACTACGAATATTTGTTTGGCCCCTTTGAACATAAGGCCGAGGCCGAAGAGAATCTAGGCGGCTACCTCAGGGATCTATCCGATGAAGGAGCCACGCAGATGACCATAACCATTGACTGGTGTAAGCCTGATGCCATCACCCGCGATCTTAGACAGGTATCGGTCTAGATCTAGTTTTTGTGCCAGCAGTGCTACTGCACCCAAGATTCTTCATGCTGGACCTCAAGTTCTGCGTATACGCGCTCTTTTCTGGCTTTAATGCGACGCTTTGTCTGTAGCGATCGCTGTGTTGAAGCGCGAGGTTTAACTTGGCTCGCGGGAGCCTCTAAATGCTTGAGGCCGTCTAAAATCGCCTGTCGAACTTGGGGATAGGTCTCTTGAGCTAATAGAAGCTGAAAATAATCGCTTAATTCCTGGCGGCGCTGGGGGGTTAACACTTCAATCTGAGTCAAACGCCGCACTGCAATCAGGCGCTGCAGCGGTTCGGGCGCGGTCAATTGCGTCACCCAGCGGTCATAGGGTTCCTCAAAAGCGGCCTCTGATGGCTTCACAAGCTGCCAGCCCAAAAGCCCCAATGCCAGTAGGGTGCAGGCTCCTTGAAAAAAGACAGCCAGCGCAATCCCGAACCGGCCTGTATCTTGCCAGATCAGGAGTGTACCGTAGCTCACAATGACTGAAAATAGGCCCAGTAATGCTGCCGAAACAACTGGAGACGCCGTCAATAACCGCATCCATTTCTGTACCGGCAGACCACGATAGGCTAATGCTGCCGCCCCTGTACCGATGATCAGGGCCAGGAAAAGCTGCCAGTTCCAGGTGAAAAGTGCGATCGCACCGACACAAACCACAGTCCCGATAGAACTGCCATTGTGAAGGCGATTGAGTCGCTCTAGCCATCGACGACCGGATTGGGTCGCATCGACCAACACATCAGCCATTACGGCATGCTTAGTTGTGGAGAACGCCCAGTTCTCAGTCCAGGTCAATAATTGTTGGGGTAACGAGGGTGTCTTCGCCATGCCGCACTCAATTCACTCAAAAAGTCACTCGCCTAGCGCTATGGCGCGTCTTCATTAAGGTACCATTTTCTTCTGCGATACTAGGTCACGATTGCCACGCCCCCCGCTTTTAGCATCGCAAAATTATAATGATGAGAACCCCTACACTCAAACCTGCCTGTGACTCCTCCACCCGAGAATGAAACGCTGACACCACCGGGGACTGCCCCAGCAACCTCAGCGCATATCCCAGACCCGTCCCTTGCCCCGGACGACCCGCTTCTTGATGATGTCGAGATGTCACTATTTGACCACCTCGAAGAACTGCGTCAGCGAATTTTTTATGCGCTGATTGCGGTGTTTGGCGGGATTGTCCTGTGTTTCTGGAAGGTCAACCTGATTGTTAAGCTGCTCGAAGAACCCGCCCAAGGCGCTCAGTTCCTGCAGCTTGCGCCAGGGGAGTATTTCTTTGTGTCTATTAAGGTCGCAGGCTACAGCGGCATGCTGGTGGCGAGTCCCTTCATTCTCTATCAGATTATTCAGTTTGTGTTGCCCGGTCTAACGCGCAATGAACGGCGCTTTCTTGGCCCCATTGTGTTGGGGTCTTCAGTGCTGTTTGTGGCCGGAATTGCCTTTGCCTACATTGCTTTGATCCCGGCAGCGCTTAACTTTTTTATCAACTATGGCGCGGATGTCGTTGAGCAGCTTTGGTCCATCGATCGCTATTTTGAGTTTGTCCTGCTGCTGTTGTTTAGCACCGGACTCGCGTTTCAGATCCCGGTGATTCAGCTTCTGCTGGGATTGGTCGGCATTGTCTCTGGTCGCCAGATGTTAGCGGGTTGGCGAACAGTGGTTTTGGGTGCCGCTGTGTTAGGTGCGGTCTTGACCCCCTCTACCGATCCGCTCACACAGAGTTTGCTGGGGGGAGCTGTGGTGGGTCTATACTTCGGCGGTGCGGGTGTGGTGTTGCTGCTGGGTCGATAACGAAAAGAGTAGGGAGATGGGTTTGACCGCAGAATTGCAAGAAACCCATCACGCAGGTGAGGCTATCCACGCGCCCATTCAGCCTCGCGCTCTAGGCAGTACTGCATGATTCCCTGATGGGAATCGCACCAGTGGTTAGCGCTGCTGCTTTGAACTGGTTTTGGCTCTAAGATTTGTAGTTGAACAGCGCGGTCTCTTTCTTGCTCAGTCTTCATAGGCTTCATCACTACACTTGATAGATAACAACGTTGCCATCTTCGTCTAAAAAAATGATTAAGGCAGTTATATTGATCACAAATTTGTGGTGAATGAGATCGGGTATTTAATTTAATTGCTGCTCTAACCGCCGACTGGCGAGGGACATCAGGTAGCAAAACCCAAAATAGATAAGGCCGATTACTAAGTACACCTCTGCATAACGCCCTAAGAAGTCAGGCTGCGACAGAATCGAGCGGGCAATGCCGGTCAACTCCACGAGGCCCACAATCGACAATAAAGAGGTGTCTTTAAACAAGCCAATAAATTGGCCCACAATGGCCGGAACGACGGCTCTCAGCGCCTGGGGCAGCACGATTAACCCCAAAATTAAGGCTGGATTTAACCCTAAGGCCTGAGCCGCTTCAGATTGTCCCTTGGGCACCGACTGCAGCCCCCCGCGCACATTTTCGGCCAGGTAGGCGGCGCTAAACAGGGTCAAACCGGCAATGGCCCGCGCCACTGAATCTAGCTCTAGTTTGGCTGGCAGCACCAGCGGCAGCATCACTTGAGCCATGAACAGCACACCGATCAAGGGCAGTCCTCGAACGACTTCAATATAGAGAATCGATAGAGTCCGAATGACGGGTAAATCGCTGCGGCGACCAAGAGCCAGCAGCACCCCCAACGGAAACGAAAGCACGATGCTCAAGAGCGCCATCACTAGCGTCAGCAG
>JBAUJD010000458.1:0-8992 GCA_049683515.1 Thermosynechococcaceae cyanobacterium
TCCTGCTGCTCACCACTCAGGACAATGGATTCTGCTAAAACCCGACTCACGTCTTCTGGGCGAAGCTTCAGATTCATAATCCGATCTGTGAGTTCTGGACCTAAGAGGAGCGATCGCAACTCCTCCAGATCCGTCCCAGAATCTTCGAGGTCTTCTAGTGGCAGGTTATTGGTAGAGGACAGGTCTTGCATAAAGGGTGAAAGCAGCTTACTCAGCAGACTGGAGACGCACTGACATTTCACCAAAAAAGGAGGCTAGGTTGGCCCGGTCTGTCTTGTCCACCGTATGCAAGATGCCAACTTCTCGCTCTAGAATGGTGAGCAGCTCGTTGTAGCGCCCAATCATATCTTCGCTGAGCTGATTCCCCTGTTCCAGCATTTGCTGGCGTAGGGTCCGTTCACTGGCGCTGGTTTTCTCGTCTAGTTGGCTGAGCTTTTGTTCTAAGCCCTTGGTCGAGGCATGTTGGCCCTGCTCTAAGCGATCGACGGCCTCAGCATGGGTGCGTCTGGTTTCTTGAATTTGGTCGCTCAGCGACCCCACTTCGGTTTGAATATAGCTTTCTAAGGTGTCGAGGCGTCGATTGAGATCGCTGCGAAGGGTTTTGCACTCCTGCTCTAGGCGTTCTTCTAGCCGAGTAAAACGCTGCTCGTGGGTGCGAACCTGACTCCCGAACAAGAGATCCCGGATCTTTTCTAGATTATGAAGATCCGGTGGTAGATCTGGGCTGCTTTGCAGAGCAACGCCATTGTGATCGCTCCCGACCGCCAGATTACTTGGCTCTCCGTCCGTTCTTTCGTGGTCCTGTCCATCGTGTTGAGTCATTATTCCCCCTGATGTGCGATCGCAAAGATGATTAACAAGGTGTAAAACGTCGTAAAGTCAAAGCCCTTAATTCAAAGCGTTAGAACAATTCTTATTGAAATCGTGCTGCCCATGAAGTTAAGAACCCATCGATACGACAGAGCACCTTACATTGAACTACTCACTATTATTGCATGCCCTCTTTAGCATTCCAGCAACGACCGTTAAAATCTGATTCTGCGCTAGCACAAGTCGGCAAAACTGCTCTATAATTCTGCGTTGGGGGTACCTTAAGTTAAGTCTTAACGTCACTGATAGCCCTAGGTCCATCATTCGGCCCAGGGTAGAAAAGAGCAAACTATCGCTGCAGGCAACGGCCAACGGTCGTGATGGGCCGTAAGCCATTGCTATTATTTTTCACCCCGTAGGAGAGCCAATATCTTGGGCCTGTTTAATCGTTTTTCATCAGATATCGGCATCGATCTGGGCACTGCTAATACCCTCATTTACCAATCGGGCAAAGGTATTGTTCTCAGAGAACCCTCCGTTCTCGCTCTCGATCCCACCACCCAGCAGATCCTTGCCATTGGCCATGAAGCTGAAGCCATGGTGGGGCGAACCCCCACCGCAATCACCGTGGTCCATCCGTTGAAAGATGGTGTCATTACCAAGCCCCAAATGGCCCACATGCTCCTGGAAAAGATTCTTTCACAAGCCTTGAAAGGGCGATCGCTGATGTCTCCCCGTGTTGTGATTGGTATGCCCATTGCGGCCAGCAGCATCGAGCGCCGTGCGCTCATCGATATCGCCGATCAAATCGGCGCACGTGAGACTCATCTTATTGAAGAACCCATGGCGGCAGCGATAGGGGCCGGTCTGCCCATTACAACCCCGGTGGGCAACCTTGTGGTTGATATTGGTGGCGGCACCACTGAAATTGCCGTTCTCAGCTACATGGGAACCGCCGCCAGTCGCTCTATTCCCATCGGAGGTGATGCCCTCGACAACATCATCATTAAAATGGTTAAAAAAGACCATAACCTGATTATCGGCAAGTTGATGGCCCGGTCCATCAAGCACAACCTCGCTGCAGCCTATGCCACCGACGAGTCTGACCAAAAAGAAATGGAGGTGCGGGGACTCGACCTGCGTTCAGGTTTGCCACGATGGTTTAACCTTCGGGGCGGTGAAGTTAGAGAATATATCTTAGCGTCGCTAGAAACCATTGCGACCAACATTAAGCAGGTTTTAGAGAAAACTCCCCCAGAACTAGCCTCTGATATTTTAGAGCGTGGCATGATGCTCACTGGCGGCGGTGCACTCCTCAACGGCATGGATCTGTATCTCGGTCGTGAAGTCGGCGTCTTAGCTCAGGTTGCCCCTGAACCTCTCGACTGTGTTGCGCTGGGAGCCGGAGCTGCCGTAGAACGGTTCCAAGAGCTGCAGCGGGCCTTACAAAGCCCCTAGCTTATTCTCTGAGGTTTCAAGGGCTTCTTCCCAATTATTTTCGATACTGCTCATGGCCTGTAGATAGGCGGGGTCGTCTGCTTGGGTGGTATTTTCTTCTGGCTCATACACGTCGTGCATCGCCTTATTAGCGTTGTCGGCAATAATGGCGTTGGTTAGTAGCCCAAGGGCATCAGGTTGCTCTAAGCTATTCAGCGCTCCGGCATACTTGCGGCTGTGGGTCGGGCGCACCGACTCTTGGCAGTAGTTCGAGAGTTCACGGCTGGCCGTCATCACGTCATAGGCAAACTGTTTTTCCTGCTCTGCGCCATAGAGGGCCGTATAGAGGAGGTTAATCATAGATGAATCATTCACCTGAATCTGATATTTGCTGGCAATCTGAGGCCAGTACTTCAAAGCCTTCAAGCCCTCAAGGCCCCCTTTATTGATGCCAGAATCTTCACACCATTGTTCAAATTCTTCAACGCTGATGGGGCACCGCTGGAGCGATCGCATCAAATTCGCCAGCACCTGACCGGCCTGAAAGTTCCGAGTCGGACTGCCCGAAACCGGACGCATCATACTGCCGCGCACATCGGCCACCATCGCCGTGAGCTGAGAAAAGGTATGGTCGCGCACCTCTGCCATAGTGCCCGCCGTTTTCAGGGTCGCTTCAATGCGGGGCACACCGTAGCCCAGCTCAGTCAAATCAATGGGTTGATTATTGTAAAGCTCATGGCGATCGCGCCGAGACATCGAAACCGTCGCCGCCTGATCAAGACACTGATTTAGCAACAGCGTCAGTAAGGTCGGCAAAATGCCCGGATGGTTTTCATAATAGGCATATCCAAACCCGGCGAAGATAGAGGCCATATTCTTGGCCGCCTTCATATACTGGGCCTCGACATTATGAATCCCAGGCGACACCTGAATATTGAGAGAAAGCTTGTCTAAGATGTATGCCCCCAACAGGGCCGTCATCGCATTGGGATGACACAGGTTCGCAGTGAAGCTATCCACCGGATCTCTGAGTGCGCCGTGGCGGTGAAACCCAGTAAAGAAGGCGAGATTTGGCTGTTTCTCGCACAGAACGTAGGATTCATCTTTCTCACTGTCATGGCTAAAAGATCCCGCTAGACAGGCTAAAACCACCGTTTTGCGATGGAGCTTCTCTCTGAGCCAGCAGGCTTCTTCTAAATCCTTCTCAATGTAGTTGCTGTTTGCACTGAGCATGACCAGATCGCACTGCGAAATCAGATCTCCTAATGTATTGGGAACCCACTCATCCTTCTCTTTTCGGTGGCTCATATAGTGCATCTTCATGACATGATCTCGGTCCATGCCTTGAATATCAGTCTTAGAGAATGCGCCCATTAGCTCTCGACCGGGACGTGCTGCCAGCAGCAAGGATGAACCACCCGTTTGCATGACGGCGTTATAGGCCAGTGAACCTGGGTATAGCCCAATGCTATAGAAGCCAATCGTGGCGTGTTCTAGCTCACGAATCCGCTGCTGAATGTAGGTCTTATCGAGAGAGTTTTCAAAAAAGCTATTCCGCATTGCTCTGCCTATTCAATCTCGTTTCCGCTCCAAAGCGAAGGACAAGCGTACATCGTAGACATAGCTTAACAGTCTATGGAAAAGGATGAGGGGCTAAAAAGACAAGCCAAAAGGTTCTCTCTAGCCCCATCAGGAGATATACAGGCCGTCTAGGATGCGATAGAGGCAGGGGTTCTTTGGCGTTGTTTAACAGCAACACGCTTCAGAGATTTTTTTGCAGGAGCTTGGGGATGCTGAAGCAAGAATAGTAGCGTGGCTCGGGTCTGCACTTCTCGACGCAGAAGACCATTTAGCTCTCGCTCAATATAGCTCTTGAGGCTATCCCAATCGACAGAAGAGGCATCAACAACATCCTCATCTGCCACATGCTGCCATCGATTCCGAAGCGCCAACTCAATCGTTTCTTTGACCCATTTTTGCCACTTATTGACGTCCACATTGGTGACGACACCCCTTAGATGGACTTCTGGCTGGTTCAAGAGCTGTCCCTTCAGGTCAATGCTGGCCGCCACAGTGACCATGCCATCTTCGGCTAATCGTTGCCGCTCTTCTAGCACATGGGCTTTAACCAGTCCAGCACGGTCCATCAGTTCAATCCCAGAGGGTACCTTTCCGGCAATACCAATGGAAGACTCTGTCAGCTCTACGATGTCGCCATTATCAATAATGACCATATTCTCAGCGGGGATACTCATGCTCTGCGCCGTTTGAGAGTGCTTGACTAACATTCGATGTTCGCCGTGCACGGGCAAGAAGAATTTGGGTCGCGTTAGAGCAATCATCAGCTTTTGGTCTTCCTGCGCCCCATGCCCCGAAACGTGGATACCCTGATGACGGCCATAGATCACATTAGCGCCCTGCATCATGAGTTCGTCAATCAGATTGACGACGCCAATGGTGTTGCCAGGAATAGGATTGGCGGAGAAAACAACGGTGTCCCCTTTGCGAATCCGAATTTTACGATGCTCTTTGCGGGCAATGCGAGAGAGCGCTGCCATTTCTTCACCCTGGGAGCCAGTGGTGAGAATCAGAACCTTGTGATCGGGCAGGCTCTGAATAGCGTGGAGCGGCTCAAATAAGCTGTCTGGACACTTGATATAGCCAAGGTTACGAGCATGGGCAATCACGTTGAGCATCGATCTGCCCACGACTGCGACTTTACGATTCAGCTTCTGGGCGATGTCGAGAATCATGTTGACGCGATGGACCGAGGAGGCGAAGGTGGTCACCAGTAAGCGGCCCGGAGCCTGTTGAAAGACTCGCTCTAGATTGGGGTAAACAGAACGCTCTGATGGCGTCGAGCCAGGAACTTCTGAGTTGGTGGAGTCAGCAATCAGACACAGCACGCCTTCTTCGCCATATTCAGCGAGTTTCTGGAAATCAAAGAACTCACCATCGACGGGTGTGTGGTCAACCTTGAAGTCTCCGGTATGGATGACGACGCCCACTGGGGTGCGGATGGCGACGGTACAGCTATCGGCAATGGAGTGGGTGTTGCGAATGTATTCGACAACAAAGTTAGACCCAAGGCGAACAATATCTCGAGGGAGAACGGAATGGAGTTTCGTTTTACCCGCAACGCCTGCTTCTTCTAGCTTGCCTTTCAGTAAGGCCATGGCAAGGCGGGGGCCGTAGATCACAGGAATATCAAATTGCTTAAGGTGAAAGGCAATGCCGCCAATGTGGTCTTCGTGGCCGTGGGTGACAATCATCCCCTTGATTTTGTGGCGATTCTCACGGAGATAGGTCATGTCGGGCAGCACAATGTTGACGCCGTGCATTCCGTCGGTGGGGAAGGCTAGGCCTGCATCGAGCAAAATAATTTCGTCATCGTATTCAAAGACGCAGGTGTTTTTGCCAATTTCGTGCAGCCCACCGAGGGGAATGACTTTAAGGCTATTTTGAGTCTGAGTATCGGTCATAAACGGTTGTACCTAAGTTAACGTTATGCAAAAAAAGAGGATTCAGTTGTACGAGTGGCGATCGTCACTCTGGAAAAGTTAAGGCCTCAGCTTCAGAACGGAGGCTATAGATTTTGATCGTTGATGACTTGCGCGAGCCGCTGGCGCAGTGATTCTGGCAGATCGCAGAGCGGAAGTCTTGTATTGCCTACATCCCAGCCCTGCATTTGGAGCGCGGCCTTAATGGGAATAGGGTTTGTTGTGATGAACAGCGCTTTAAAGAGTGGCAAAAGCTTGAGATGAATCTCGGCGGCAGATTTTGGATCCCCTTGCCTGAAAGATTGCACCATCTGTTGTAAGGATACCCCAACAAGATGGCTAGCGACACTAACGACGCCTCGACAGCCAACAGCAAGCATTGGCAAAGTGAGAGAGTCATCACCCGAATAGATATCAAATTCTGGTGGTGTCACTCGGCGCACTTCGCTAACCTGATCGAGAAGGCCGCTGGCTTCCTTGATCGCAACAATGTTAGAGAGTTCAGTTAGCTTAGCAACGGTTTCTGGCTGCAGGTTTTGACCGGTGCGCCCTGGGATATTGTAGAGCATGATCGGTATGTCAGGGTTGGCCTGTGCGATCGCACTAAAGTGCCCATACAGCCCCTCCTGCGGCGGCTTGTTGTAGTAGGGCACCACCTGCAGAACGCCATCGAGTCCTAACTTAACGGCTTCTTGGGTCGCTTCAATCGCTTCTTGGGTTGAATTAGAGCCGGTGCCAGCAATGATTTTGCCCTTGCCTGAGATCGCACCTTTGACCACCTGAAACAGCTTATATTCTTCCTCCCAAGTTAGCGTCGGAGATTCACCCGTGGTCCCGCAGATCACTAGCGAGTCACTGCCGTTCTCTACTAAATGAACAGCGAGTTTCTCTGCCACATCGTAATTGACTTGCCCTTCTTGATTAAAGGGCGTGACCATAGCGGTCACAACGTTACCAAAACTCGTCACCCGCTCCCCGCTCCGCCGTGAATACTGCCTATGATCATCATGAAACTAAACTCCAAAAAAGACGTGATGCGGGCAACGACTGCAGACCCACTGGATATCTAAATGACTAAAGATAGAAAACAATAGCGAGGTCCAGGCAGCCAAGATCTCAAAGGGAGACTCTTTGCCGTCGTGCTATCGCGCTAGGGCTGGTGCTGAAGTACCGACAAGGTTCCGTTCGACTAAAAGCTCAGCGATTTGAACCGCGTTGAGCGCTGCTCCCTTCCGAATTTGATCGCCGCTGAGCCACAGTTCTAAACCATTGGGGTGAGAGATATCTTGGCGAATGCGTCCCACAAGAACGTCATCGCGACCACTGGCATCGATTGGCATCGGGAAATAGTTGGCCTGCCAGTCTTCTACTAGCTCAACTCCTGGTGCAGCCTTCAAGATAGCACGGGCTTCACCCACGTCAAAGGGTTGGGCAAATTCAAGATTGATCGCCTCTGAATGCGCCCGCAGCACTGGCACCCGTATGCAGGTGGCTGACACTCTGATCTCGGATGAGTCAAAAATCTTAGCTGTTTCCTGAACCATCTTCATTTCTTCAGCGCAGTACCCCTGCTCGTTGAGATCAGAATTATGAGGGAATAAGTTAAAGGCTAACGGGTAAGGGAAAATTTCGGTTGGGGGTGTTTCGCCAGCGAGAATGGCATGGGCCTGCTGTTTGACTTCTTCCATCGCCCTTGCCCCAGCACCGCTGGCAGATTGGTAGGTAGCGGCAATCACGCGCTGAATCGGCTGCCTCTGATGCAAGGGCCAAATCGTCACCGACATTAAAATGGTGGTGCAATTCGGGTTGGCAATAATGCCGCTGTGCCCCTCCACTGCATCGGGATTCACTTCCGGCACGATCAGGGGAACCGAGGGATCCATGCGAAAGGCACTGGAATTGTCAATCACCACCGCCCCAGCCTTGACGGCGATGGGTGCCCACTGCTTTGAAGTGCCACCGCCCGCCGATGCCAGCACGATATCAACAGCGTTGAATGCCTCGGGGCTGACGGCTTCCACCGTTAGGGTTTGACCCCGAAAGGTACGGCTCTCTCCGGCTGAGCGCTCCGACGCGAGCAAAACTAGCTTAGAGACAGGGAAGTCTCTGCTTTCTAGTAGCTGCAGGAGTTCAGTGCCAACGGCACCCGTTGCCCCTAGAATTGCAACTCGGTATGACTGAGACAATGCTCACGCCTCCATATTTTATCTAGTGATTTGTTAAACAGATGTTTTAATCGTAGGGTTAGGTTTTTTATGATTTTTGTTGTCTGAATTGGAGTATGACTCGCAAGTCGGATCTTAACGATTGCGTTTTAAAGACTGAATGGGAGTTTATCACCCATGTGCCCCTAGTTTACCAAGTCTCAGAGCGTTTCAACAATCAAATCATTCAGCAGATAGTCCCTCTCCTTTCCATCATCACTGACCGGTATCAATGATGATGGGTGTTGGTTCGACCCACACTCAATTCGCTAGTGGCATTCAAAATCAGCTATGATATCGAACTGAATCTATTCGTTTAGGCACTCCCCCATTGGTTTCCTCGCTTTATATTAGAGAGCAGAGGCCTCAGCAAATCGGGGTTGAGGGCCGTACTACTGACTTTGAGAGGAAAAGCATTGGCTAAAACAAAAGAGCGGCTGAACGTGACCCAGTCAAAGCTGCCGGGAAGTCAGGTGAGCTTAGAAATCGAGATTCCTGGGGTGCGATAGCAACAGGCCTACGACAAGGTAATCACCACCTACATGCGATCGGCCCAAATTCCAGGGTTTCGGCGGGGAAAAATTCCCCGGCAGGTGATTATGCAGCGGATTGGGTCACTGCAACTGAAAGGTGCTGCCTTGGAAGATTTGATCCAAGAGAGCTTCGAAGCCGCCATCAAGCAAGAAGAGATCCAAGCTTTAGGCGGCATTCAACTGCAGTCACCGATGGAAGAGCTGGTGACCCAATTCCAGCCAGGCGAAGCCCTCACCTTCACCGTTAGTGTTGAAGTGCCCCCAGAGGTTTCGATCAATAAATATCAGGGCTTTGAGGTCACTGCTGTAGAAGCAAAATATGACGCGGCCAAAATTGATACCGTCTTAGCTGAGCATCAAACTCAGCAGGCGACCCTAGTCCCAGTAGAAGACAGAGCCGCAGAAAAAGGAGATGTCGTTCAAATCGACTTCACCAGCCGTTTTGAAAATCCTAACGAAGAAGACGAAGAGCCAGAAGAAGTCAAAGACTTCCAGCTTGAACTCGCTG
>JBAUJD010000459.1:0-11866 GCA_049683515.1 Thermosynechococcaceae cyanobacterium
CATATCTATGCTCAGAGGCCCAAATCACTATCATCTATCCATGAAAAAATAAAGGAATACAATCTTCTAAAAAGAACTTTCTATCGAAATTCTTTGCCTAGAATATACATTTTTCGTCTACTGAAAACTTTGTTTTTAATCGCTTCTAACATCAATAGAACTAGATTTTTTGTACTGATAAAAATATTTAAATCTACCTGGTTTAAAAGTCACGATTTATCAATTAATTTAATAAATTATTGCATCCCATTCCTTCACAGTAAGCCATCCTTTGATGTGGTTAGCTGTCATTTTGGTCATATTGGGGTGATTGGTGTCCATCTGAAAGAAATGGGAGTTTTTGATGGTAAAATATATACCACTTTTCATGGCTGGGATATGACTCATCTAATTTCTGCAAAAGGAGAGAGTGTATATAATTATTTGTTTGAGAAAGGAGAATATTTTCTTCCAGTTAGCAATCACTGGAAAAATAAGTTGATTAATTTAGGGTGTGATGAGGAAAGAATAATTGTTCATCATATGGGAGTTGATTGCAAAAAATTCATATACTGCCCTAGACAAAGTCAAAATAAATATAAAAATATTCGTATAGTTACGATTGCTAGATTAGTAGAAAAAAAAGGAATAGAGTATGCAATCCAAGCAATAGCTATTGCCGCAAGAATTACTCGAATACCGATTAGATATGAAATTGTTGGCGATGGTCCATTAAGAAAGTACTTAGAAAAGATTGCCTTTGAGCTAGGAGTAGATAATATTGTTTCGTTTGTAGGAGGTCAACCTCAAGAAAAGATTGCTAACATTCTCAAAGATTCTGACTTCATGCTGGCACCCAGTGTTACTGGTTATAATGGGGATCAGGAAGGTATTCCAGTTGTTTTGATGGAGGCAATGGCATCAGGATTACCAATTATAAGCACATTACATAGTGGCATCCCTGAGCTAGTTAAAGATAATGTCTCCGGTTTTTTAGTTCCTGAACGAGATGCTCAGTCATTGGCAGAAAAAATAGTGTATTTAATTGAGAACCCTCAGACTTGTCACGATTTTAGTCTTAAAGGCCGTAAGGAAGTTGAGAATTATTACAACATTGATATACTTAATACTATTCTAGAGAACATATTTATAAATAGTTAATATTTTCTTTTTAACAAAAAAAACTTAGGTTTGTTGATTTTGTCCACATAATTATGATAGAGTTCATGAAACAAAGAGCTATAATTATTTTTCAACCTTATATTTACATATTATAGTGATTTATTGACATTTATGGCTAATAGAAAATCTCTATCTGAAAATCTTTGGCTTGCCCCAGAGGTTTCAACCGTCCCAGATTTTATTATCTGCGGTGCAATGAAGGCTGGTACTAGTACTCTTCATCAGATCCTAAATCATCATCCAGATATTTTCATCCCAGATCCTGAGATTCATTTTTTTGATATAGATGACTTACTTAGTCATCCTGATTTTTTCTTTTGTCAAGGTGAGAATTGGATTCAGCCAGACATTAGAGAGTCTCCGCTTGATTTTTGGAATTGGTATTCTTCTTTCTTTGAAGATTCACAACCAGGGCAAATTATTGGAGAAGATTCTACCGTTTATATGACCTCAAGGAGAGCATTAGAAAGGATATCTCTTCAAGACAAGCACATTAAATTGATATTTTCTCTTCGACAACCTACTGATCGTGCTTATTCACAGTACTGGCATATGGTTAGAACAGGAAGAGCCATTTACAACTTTGAAGATACTATTCAGCATGAGCCAGACTCTATATTGTCTAGAAGTTTGTATAGCAGACACATCAAGCAAGCGTTGCAATATATCCCACGAGATCGAATAAAATTTTTGATTTTTGAGGATTTCTTAAATAATAAAGAAGCTGTATTAAAAGATTTATGTAACTTTCTTGGCTTGGATGAAAATTTAATCCCTAAAACAGCTTACGACCTACATTCGAATAGAACAACTATTCCTTTCAATCTTAAGCTTAAACTACTTCGAAATCAGTTTTTAAGAAGCCATGAAACTTTTTATTTGAGTCATCTTCCTCTATCCTTAGGGGAAGATTTCAATAAAAAACTTTCTCTCAAAAAAATACTTAGTAAAATTCACGCTAAAATAAATCCTGAAAAAACTGGAAAAATTCCTAAAATACATTCAGGTACTAAAAATACATTAGATTTTTATTTTCAAAGAGAGTTACAAGATCTTTCTGATTTAATTGATAAGGACGTGACTGATCTATGGTTTTCTCACTTAGATATTACTTCGTGAACACAAACGATTATCAGCAGTTATTTTTGCTAAAAAATATTAAGTCTATAACAAAGTAATGACCCTACAAGAAGTTTTAATAGAAAGTAAAGATTATTCTGATAAAAAAGCTTGGCTTGTATTATCTTTTTTTTCTGTCTCAGTATTATTTTTATCGACAATTGCACTTTCTAGGTATACCTTAATATTAATACCTGTTTTAGCTTTTCTGACAGGCCTCTATTTGTATTTTCGAAGCCCGATTCTATATGTCAGTTTTTCATTTTGGATGCATTTTGTGTCATCAGAAGTTCAACGTTTTGTTGATTATCGGCTAGGAACTTTTAATAGTGGATATCTAGTTTTTACTTCCAATCTTGTAATGCTTATTGCTGCTATTACATTTTTTAAAAATATAGCAAAAGTATCTATCAAGGAGTCTTTGCCATTTAACCTTGTACTATTTGCCTCATTCTATAGTGTATTTATATCTCTTATTAAAAGTCCGCCACAGGATTTTTTGTTGGTAGACCAGGTACCAGGTTTAGTGGGACCAATATTCTTCGGCTTCCATTGCTATTGCAATTGGAAGTATTATGCTGGCTATAAGAAAATCTTGGAAAGTACTTTTATGTGGGGTGCTATCGTTCTTGGTATTTATGGAATTATACAATTTATATTTGCACCTTCATGGGATAGGCATTGGCTCAATGCAACAAAGAAGTGGTCTTATGGTATACCAGAACCCTTTGGTATTAGAGTGTGGAGTGGTACATCTAGTTTTCAAGTCTTTGCAATTACTTGTTTTATCGCATTACTAATATTGCTATACAAGTCTGACTGGTTTCTTCGCTTTCCTGGAATTGGAGTAATTACATTAGGAATCTTATTGACTCAAGCTAGAGCTGCATGGATTAGTGGAGTAATCGCATGCGTTATCTTCTTGTCAAGACTTAAGAGTAAAGCTCAGATTCGAATTATAGTCATTGTCCTATGTTTGACAATTGTAATTACATTTATTGTGCTATCTAACCCTATTCTCTATGAATTAGTCCTGAGTCGTCTAGGTTCTCTAACTGAAACGAATAATGACTTGAGTCTAAACATCCGTAAGGATTTTTATCGAACCTATCTTGATACAGCACTTTCCCAGATCATAGGGATAGGGTTGGCTGGATCTATTGACTTAAGCGGCTTTATACTTTCTGATGCACCATTATTTATATACATGTTCTACTTTGGCTGGATAGGTATAATTCCTTATTTCTTAGGTATTCTATTGTTAGTTTTTAGATTATGCAGTTTCCACACAATCGCTGTTGACAATTTCTTCCTGGTATCAAAAGCTTTGGCAATTGGCTTAGTTTCAATGATCGGTTTTAACAATATACTTATGGGCACATTGGGTTTTTATTTATGGGGGTTTATTGGTCTTAGTTTAGCAGGTTTAAAATATGATAGATATATATCTAACCTGAAAGCACAATATTAGTTGGTTTTTATAAACTCTGTTTTTTTATGTTATTTTCAGTTTTATTGCTTTAATTAATGCTTCTTTTATGAGACATATAATGTTTCTCTAAAATAATGTTTGCAATGGTCAGATTTTGGTTTTTACATGTTAGTAAAATAGCTCAAATCAACTACCCAGCGGCAAGCGGAAGGGGTATGGAAATGGAAGATGTTTCACTCCTAAACTTGTGGTTTGAATTGTGAGCTAATCTCTTCGCCTCAAGCAGCGGGGAATGTACCAGTACTAGATTCAATTAGATAAGTGTTTGACTTGAGATTTAACTATATTGGTCGATGTCATTTTCTCTCTTCTTTTAAGAAGGAATAATATTCATTTATGAAGATATTGCTGATTTTACATGAGAGACTTGATCCTAACTCTGGTTCAGCGGGTAGTACTCTTAGCTTGGGGAGATACTATCAACGTCTTGGGCACCAAGTGTCCTACTTTTCTAGCGAAAATCTCCCTGACCGATTTAGCCTTTTGACTAAAAGAGTTTTGTTTCCTTTTTATGTTGCAAGCTATCTTAGTCGTACTCTAAATACTGAGTCTTTTGATGTTGTTGATGCATCACCCTGTGACACTTGGCTATGGTCAATGCTGGCACGACGATCTTCTTCTAATCGGCCTCTAATGGTTACACGTAGCCATGGCTTGCTCCACTTTGAGCATCTTGAGTGTCGTAATGATGTTGAATTAGGTAATCTTGAATTCGGCTGGAAGTATCCCTTCTATCACGGCAGTATTCACCAATGGGAAGAGAAGTACACTCTCATTCACACAGATATGCTGTATATGCTGAATTCTCAAGAAGCTGAATACGCAACTAAAACGCTTCAAATTGAATCTAGTAAAGTTTATGTTTTTCCCAATGGCATTCCTGAAGACTTTTTAGGTTTACCGTTGGAGGCGACGCCTCTCTCCCAAGATGAAACCATCCGTATTGCCCAAGTAGGAACCTTTACACAACGAAAAGGAGTGCAATTCTGTGTCCCAGCTCTTAACCGTGTGCTAAAACGGCATAAAAACGTAGAAATGAGTTTTGTCGGTACAGAACTCAATGGTCATGGCGTTGAAGATGCCATCTATGCAGAAATTGATGAATCTATCCGAGACCGTGTCCACGTGATTCCTTACTATAAACATGAGTCATTACCGACTCTTCTTCAAGGACACCATATTAAGCTATTCCCAACGCTTTCAGAAGGATTCGGTAAGGCTCTCATTGAGGCAATGGCCTGTGGTTTGGCCCCGATTACAACCCCGACACCTGGGCCTTTAGATATCGTTAAAGAGGGTCATGATGCTCTAATGATTCCGGCGCGAGATAGTCAGGCCATTGAAGATGCTCTAGAGCGGTTGATTTGCGATCGCACCTATTTAGACCAACTACGCCGCAACGCCTACGCTACAGCTCAACGCTATAACTGGAAAAGTATTGCCGAGCAAAGACTGAGCGTCTACGAAAAAGGCTTAGCGCAAAAGACCAAAGTATAGGAGCATCTATACAAGTGGGTTAACGATTCTAAACACGGACAACGATGAAGACACTCCAAATAGGTATGGATTGGTTCCCAGACAAGCAACGGGGTGGACTGGAGCGTTTTTTCTACGACTTTACAACTCACCTGCCTCAAGAAGGCGTTGAAACCGTTTCCCTAGTGACTGGCCCCGCAGCGGTAATGCAGTCGTCCCAGGGGACTGTCCAAGCTTTTGCGCCGCGAGAGGCTTCTATCCTTTCTCGGGTCACAGGGGTGCGCCAGTGTGCTCAGCAACTCTTGAGATCGCAAGAGTTCTCACTGTATGCCTCCCACTTTGTCCTGTATACCTTTCCGATTTTGAAACAGCTTCAAGATCGACCATTGGTCATGCACTTTCATGGGCCGTGGTCTTTAGAGAGCGTCGTTGAAAGCCGTAAAAGCTTAGATATTTGGTTCCGACGCTACATGGAACAATCTGTTTACACTCAATCCACTCGTTTCATTGTGCTCTCCCAAGCCTTTAAAGATATTCTCCATCAGCGGTACGAGGTTCCCCTAGAGAAGATTCATATTGTCCCAGGGGCCGTAGATATAGAGCGCTTTGAGTCTACCCTGACACCCGCGCAAGCTCGTGAAAAATTAGGGTGGAGCCAAAATCGGCCCATCGTCTTCACCGCTCGACGATTATCCACCCGAATGGGCTTAGACAACCTCGTTGAAGCGATGCACACAATCGTGCAAAAGCATCCAGATGTTTTGCTACTCATTGCAGGCAAAGGAGATCAGCAGCCGATCCTAACGGCTCAGATTTCAGCCTTGGGCCTAGACAAAAATATTACGCTCCTGGGCTATCTATCTGATCAGGAATTAGCCCTCGCCTATCGAGCCGCAACCTTTTCAGTGATTCCCACCGCCACCCTAGAAGGGTTTGGCCTCGTTGTTTTAGAATCCCTCGCTGCAGGCACGCCAATGATGGGCACCCCCATCGGTGGTATTCCTGAAACCCTGCGGCCCTTTTGTGAAGATCTTGTGTTCGATGGCGCTCAAAGCCATCACATTGCTAGCGGCATGATCGAGGCACTATCTGGAGATCGCCAGCTCCCTAGCTCAGCGGTGTGCGAAGCCCACGTGAAAGAAAATTACACCTGGCCCGTCATCACCCGCCGCATTATTGATATCTATCAGACCGTTCTTGACCAAAAATCCTAAAATTAAGGCGGCCTACCGACCCTATCCTCAATAAAGACTTCTTTCCGAACAACAGCACTTTTAGCCGAACTTGCCCATGAGCCGTCGAATCTTATTTATTAACCATGTCGGAATCTTAGGCGGCGCAGAATATTGCCTCATTGATATGGCCGTTGCCTTTCGAGACAATTGCCAAGTTCTACTGTTCTCAGATGGCCCTCTGCGAGAGCGACTCGAAGCCCAGGGCGTTACCGTGAACATTCTGCCTGCACCCGATGCTCTGTTAGGCATTCGCACCTCATCAGGGATGAGTTCTCTTAAATCAATACCGGCCCTGATCCAACTTTCTCGCCAGGTCGCCACCATTGCTCAAGACTTTGATGTCATTCACACCAACTCTCAAAAAGCCTTCGTGGTTGCGGCGCTCTCTAAGCTCTGGGGCAGTCCCCCTGTGTTATGGCATCTGCGTGACATCATGACCTCCCGCCATTTCAGTCCCATCAACCGCAAAGTCGCGATTACCCTTGCCAATCGGTTTATCTCAAAGGTCTTGATCGTCTCTCAAGGAGCCGCCGATGATTTCACCGCCTTGGGGGGCAAGTCATCTCTCGTTAGAGTGGTCTATGACGGCATTCCCCCTGACCCCTTTGACAAAGTGACCCCGGAACAGATCGCTGCAGTTCGAGCAGAGCTGGGCATCGGTGATACTCCATTGCTGGGAGCCTTCAGCCGGTTATCGCCGTGGAAAGGTCAACACATTTTGGTCGAAGCCCTATATCGGCTTCCTGCAGAAGTCCATGCCCTCATTGTGGGTGATGCCCTCTTTGGCGAAGCCGACTACGTTGAAACCTTCAAAGCTGCGATCGCTGATCCTAAAGTTGCCCATCGGGTTCATTGGTTAGGGTTTCGTACGGATGTACCGGTGCTCATGTCTGCCTGCGATATTGTCGTTCATACGTCCACAGAACCTGAACCCTGTGCGCGGGTTGGCGTTGAGGGGCAATTAGCCGAAAAACCTGTTATTGTGGCAAACGCGGGTGGAATGCCAGAAATTGTCGAAGATTATAAAACAGGCCGCCTCTATGCTCCGGGAGACGTAGGGGCGCTCGCCGCAGCGCTACAGGAAATGCTATCAGACAAGGAGGCGCTCAGCGTGATGGCAAAACAGGGCAAGGCCCATGCCCTCTCTCGCTTTTCTTTAGCCAGCTGCATTGGGGATATTGAGTCTGTGATTGAAGAAGTCGTTACAGCATAGGGTTTGAACTGGAAGGATCTAGCTCTGTCGGTGCGTCGACAAATCTCTGATCCCTATGGCAGAATAGCGGTTGAGGGAAGATTATTCTTAAAATTAGCGTTGAAATTGCTGTAAGTCTCCCTGATAAGGGGATCAGCACTACCGCGCTTAAGGATGCCCTTGATGACAGAGCATTGGACAACGTTTTTGAGGAACTAGACATAGATACTGAGCAGCTCACATTATCTAATCTGCTATTTTCACAGGAAGTGGCACCGAATCTACGGTGCCCGTCCTGTGGCAGTGCTATGAAGGAAGAATCTCAACAGCTCTGCTGTTCACAGGTTGACTGCAAGCAATGTTTCCCTATTGTCAATCAAGTGCCAATCCTAATTGATGAAGAAAAGAGTATTTTCTCCATTGATGATTTCGTGGCTCAGCGGCCTACAACCTTTAACTTAAAAGAAAATAAATTCAAACAAGCCCTGAGTCAGTTACTCCCCGATATTGACCGTAATTTCAAGGCAAAGCAGAACTACAGCACCATTGCAGATATGCTGCTGAATCAATCCGGCACTAGTAAAATTTTAGTGATCGGCTGTGGCAACCTTGGGCAAGGTATGGAGGCTTTGGCGGCTAACCCTTCTATCGAACTAGTTGAGACGGATGTCTCATGGGGGGCGCGGACTCAAATGATTTGTGATGCCCATGATTTACCCTTTGCAAATGACCTCTTCGATGGCGTTATTGTTCAAGCTGTTTTAGAACATGTGGTTGATCCTTACCGATGTGTAGCTGAGATTCACCGAGTCCTGAAAAAAGATGGGATTGTGTATGCTGAAACCCCTTTTATGCAGCAGGTTCACATGGGCTGTTTTGACTTTACTCGGTTTACACATTTAGGGCACCGTCGTTTGTTTCGCCACTTTAGCGAGGTAGAAAGTGGCGCGGTCAATGGCCCTGGCAGTGCCTTAGCATGGTCTTATCAGTATTTTCTTCTTAGTTTTGCTAAATCGAAAGTGACTCGAAAGTTGATTCGTGCCTTTGCTCGGTTAACGGCATTCTACCTTCAATATTTTGACTATTTATTGCTTGATCAGCCCGGTGCCTTTGATGCAGCGGCGGGGTATTATTTTATCGGTCAGAAGTCAGATCGTGTTTTATCTGATAAGGAGCTATTAGCGCTTTATCGAGGCGGTATATCGCTCTAGGGAGAATAATTTTTAATGCAGCCCAGTTCAGCAAGTCTCAAAAATAATTCTGCTCCTGAGATAGAGCTGCTGCTATGCTGCGCTCGTACACATCTTGAGCATGAGGTGCTGAGGGATATTGATTCGTTACTTAACCAAGACTTAGATTGGAGTGCTTTCGCCCAATTGGCGGCCCAGCAAGGTATCCTTCCTCTTGTGGGCAAAAACTTGCAGCGATTGAAGTCTACAGTTATACCTGAGCAGATTCTTAATTATTTCAAAAGCTACAGCTACCAAGTCGCAATTCAAAATACTGTATTTGCAAAGGAACTCTTTAAAGTAGTCGAGGTACTGCAGAAAAACAAGATCCCAGTACTATCCTTTAAGGGACCAGCATTAGCGACATCTGCTTACGGTAATTTGGGGATTCGCCAATTTTGTGACTTGGATATTTTAGTGGATCCTAAAAATTTTCTAGTGAGCTTTGATACCCTAGTCAGCCAAGGCTATCAACCTACCTACCAATGGGATTTCCTGAATCAAGATTTTGAGATCTCACTGCGTGGTTCTAAAAGTGAGTACACTCTCGCGAATGAAGTGGTTTGTGTGGATCTCCATCAGCATTTGACGGTGGAACGTTTTTTATCGTCTAAGTTTTGCTTTGAAGAGTTATGGGAACGCCGTCAACCTATTTCTATTTGTGGTTGTCAAGTGGATGGTTTTGGTGATGAAGACACGCTTCTCTATTTATGTATTCATGGTTCAAAAGACTGCTGGAAGAATTTAAAGTTAATCTGTGATGTGTCTGAATTTATCTGTAGCCACCCCCATTTGAACTGGGAAAGTGTGCTACGACGATCTGAACAGATGAACTGCTTACGAATGTTGCTTTTAGGGTTGTGTTTATCTCAGTCGATTTTGGGTGCGAAGATTCCTGCTGTTGTAAGTCAAACGATTCAAGACAACGCTGAAATCCAAGCACTTTCTACAGAATTTTCAGAAAATCTGTTTGTCTCAGATCTTCCATTGGGGAGGCAGTTTTCTGTGACAAAATTCTTTCTTCATCTAAAGATGACTGAGACTTTTAAAGATAGAATTGGCTGCTATTTAGATATTCTACGCCCCATACAGGCAAACTTCTTTTTTAAGTTGATGCCCACCCTTAAGGACAAGGAATTCCTGGAGATTCCTCAGTCTCTTTATTTTCTTTACTACTTTATTCGACCGATACGACTCATTTGGAGACAGTTCGCAGCAGTAGATTAATGCTCGATAGAGGTCGTCGTAGGGTCGGTCATATACAAACCTTCGTAATCAACCCGATACAACCCTGCTACGCTGAGGAGATTGCTCTGATTATGTCGCCTCTATGTCATTAAGGGAACAACAACACTCGCTGATTCAGCAACTCGCCAGTGTGATTGAGTCTACCTGGCAGAAACATCTCCAGCTTTCGCCCTATACGTTGCCAGAGAATCTAGGCTATGTGGAAGGTCGATTAGAAGGGGAACGGCTAGTCATTGAAAATAGCTGCTATCAGACCCCTCAGTTTCGGAAATTGCACCTAGAGCTGGCGCAGGTTGGGGCTGGATTAGATATTCTGCACTGTGTGATGTTCCCGCACCCCAGCTACAATCTGCCCATGTTTGGGACTGATATTGTGGCGGCCCGGGGACAGGTGGGGGCGGCGATCGCAGATCTCTCCCCCATCGCCCCAGATCGCACCCTCCCTGCCGCCTATCAACAACAATTATCGGCCCTGCCCCAGCCAGACTTTTCGCAACCCCGCGACCTGCCGGAGTGGGGCGATATCTTTTCTGAGTTTTGCTTTTTTATTCGTCCCCAAGGTGAAGCTGAAGAACAGCGGTTTATTGATCGCGTGGGGGCTTTTTTGCAGGTGCATTGTGAATGTGCGATCGCAACCTCATCGACCCCAGAACACCAAGAGCAGATTTTGGCAGGTCAGCGGCGCTACTGCAGCCAGCAACAGCAAAATGATAAAACTCGACGCATCTTAGTAAAAGCCTTTGGAGAAGAGTGGGCTGAACGCTACATGACAACCGTTTTGTTCGATTTACCTGAAGCTTGATCTTCCTTATCAGTCGATTGAGCCGATCAATACCCACCCAGCAAGACTCACAGCCTTAGCAAAGACTTAGAGCACTTCTACTCGCAATCGAGGAATAGTACAAAGCTCTCTACCCAGGAATCAAACCGCGACTCAATTTCTGAATAGCGCTACTGGCAACATCGCTATAGCGAACCTCACCAGACAACAGTTGCCCCATGCGACGGGTCGCCCCAGGCTTTTTAATACCAATGCGATAGCCAAGGCCCGGAACTCGATAAAACGCCCCCGCGAGTCGCTGCGCCCACACCATATCAGCCCCCCATTCTTCACTAATCACGGCGGTATAACGCTCTAGGGCATTTATATCACCGCTCAACGCTTGATCAATGGCTTCTGATGCCTTGAGACCACTAAACATTGAAGGGCGGATCCCCTCTGCCGTAAACGGATCCACCACACAGGCCGCTTCTCCGGCCAAGACCGCCTGCTGGGTATGGAGCGTCTGATTACCCTCCCATAAACAGAGGGGGTGACCGTGTTGCTTAATAGCGGTGAAATCTACCTCAAACATCGTGGAATACTTGGTGACAATCTCCCGCAGGTTCTGGGCCGTGCCGCCGCGAAATGCGCCAATGCCAATGGAGTAGCCGTCCGCCTTCGGAAAATTCCAGATATAGCCGTTTTTAACCATACCAAACTCAAAGTGGGCCGTCTGAGGATTCTCAATCTCAGTCATGGCCTCAGCTTCTAAGGCTCCGCCCATACGTCGTTTTCGCTCTTTAAAGCCAAGCCAGCGTGCCATTGGCCCCTTGGCTCCGTCGGCGGCAATTAGATACCGAGCTTCGATAGGGCCATTAGCCGTGTTGACCTGCCAGCGATCGCTCTTAAACTCAATCCCCATCACCTCGGTTTGATCCCGCAGCTCAGCGC
>JBAUJD010000460.1:0-1773 GCA_049683515.1 Thermosynechococcaceae cyanobacterium
GTCTGGAAGTAGTTAAAGCTCGTGTAGTGCCCTGTAGAATACTCAGGTCCCATAGCCTGAATTTCTTCTTCGGTGGTGGGATACGCCATAATCGGGATATCCTCAGCACTAATACCCGCATCTTTAAATTGGCGATAGAAGGCTGGGATACTGTCACCCACCAAATTGCTTAATACAAAATCAGGCTTTGCGGCCTTGATTTTGTTGATGATGGTAATGAATTCTGTCGTCCCAAGTGCAGCATATTCATCGCCAACAACGGTGCCCCCTGCCTTTTCTAGCTCTGCCTTGGCAATTCGGTTACTCTCTTTGGGGTAAATATAGTCCGAACCGATAAAGAATCCCTTGGGTCCAAAGTTTTTAAAGCAATAGGGAATAGAGTCAGTGATCTGTTGGTTCGGAGCAGCCCCAGTATAAATAACGTTCGAGCTACACTCGTTCCCTTCGTAGTAAACCGGATAATAAAGGAGTGAATCTTTCTCTTCAAAGACAGGCAGAACAGACTTGCGGCTTGCTGACGTGTAGCAGCCCAGCACACAAACCACTTTGTCTTCATCAATCAGCCGCTTAGACATCTGGTTGTAGAGATCCCAGTTAGAGTCAGGGTTGACCACAACCTTTTCAATCTTTCGACCTGCAATCCCTTCACCGTTGGCTTCCCAAGGCCCAGTACCCGTGTTGATCTGCTCAATTGCTAAAAACGTGGCGTCCTGCAGAGACTTTTCAACGATCGCAATGGTTCCTGTCGTCGAGTACATGACGCCGACCTTGATCGGATTTTCGCCTAAGTCTACCGACTCAGATGGACCACTCCCTCCACCAGTACAGGCGGCAATGACACTGGAACCGAGAGCTAGGGAACCATATTGAAGAAATTTTCGACGATTAATATCTACAGAGAAAATACGGGGCTTTACCATAGTTACTATTGTCTACCTCGAACAGAATTTACCTCACACAGACTCAGATCGTTAAACCATACCCAGAACGCCGATCTGAAAACATTCATTGAGTCACTCAATCCCCCTCTCTAGAAAATTTTAAATGATAGGTGATCTGTAAACCCGACAAATAAGAATAAAGATGACATAGAGAGTATCTATGACAGGTTCTAAAAACTTTTGGGTCACATGGTTTATGAATCGGTTGATGCACCTTGTCATAACGAGATTACAGCAGTTTTGAATAGCTTTTGTAAGCTGCGATACAAAAGAGGGTATGCAGGGTTCTAATATCGCCCCTTCATAATTATTTGCAGCGGTCATAGCCACAACGTCATAACCCTTGCCATGATTGAATTTACTCACTTCTGAAATACAGTAAATCTCTTGAGTTCGGGAATATTCTTTCTGTAATCCTAAATTTAGCCATGATGCTGAGCCATAAAATGCTATGGCAATGGCGAGATTCTGTATTACTGATCACTCTTGAGAAGAACATTGTGCGTATATTCTTTAAAATACTCTGAAGATATGCTGCATTCTAGTCGTTCTTCATAATTCCAGTAAGAGCGCTTAAATGATATCGATCTCAGTTGCTTTGTAGTGGCCGAAGCTTTGTATTGGAAAGTTTCAGTCATACATGCCTAATTTTTTTGTTGTTAACTATATAAAGCGGTTTGGGAGGTTTTTATGGCATTTCATGGCGATATTTCTTCTAGTAATGATTCTGTTGGTGTTGCAGTCGTTAATTACAAAATGCCACGCTTGCACACGCAGGATGAGGTATTGGCAAACTGTAAGAACATCGCTGACATGATTGATGGCATGAAGG
>JBAUJD010000461.1:0-10286 GCA_049683515.1 Thermosynechococcaceae cyanobacterium
TTGCTGACTTCCAACATCTACAGGCTGCTGGCAATAGCAACCACGGTCGCTTCAATCTGCTCTTCAGAATGGAGTGATGTAATAAAAAACCTCACCCGCGCTGCATTGTAGGGCACCGAGGGGAATACCATTGGCTGTGCGTTGATTCCACATCCCATCAGCGATCGCGATAACCCAACCGCCTTATACGGCTCCCCCACAATAATCGGAATTACAGGCGAATCATGACTTGCTCCTGTATTGAGCTTCAGCTCTTGAGCAAGTTGCAAAAATAATGCCGACCGCTCTCGTAGTTGAGCTACCCGCTCCGGCTCCGTTTTCAAGACCTGAATGGCCTTTAGCGCCGCCGCCGTATTCGCTGGAGACATGCCCACACTAAACACAAATCCTGGCGAGGTGTACTTAAGATATTCCACTAGCTCTTTGCGACCGGCAATATAGCCGCCACAGCTTGCAAACGATTTACTGAGCGTCCCCATCCATAGATCAACGTCTTCAGCGGCAATGCCGAAGTGTTCGCCTACACCGCGCCCGGTGGCTCCCAATGTACCGATGGAGTGGGCTTCATCCACCAGCAGGAAGGTTTTGTATTGCTGCTTGAGGACAACTATTTCTGGCAATGGGGCTAAATCACCGTCGGTACTGTAAACTCCTTCAACGGCAATCAGCACCTTCTCATAGGACTGCCGATGTTCTTGCAGCAACTGCTCTAGGGCGTTGTGATCGTTGTGGGGGAACTCCATCACCGTGGCCCCAGAGAGCTGACAACCTTCGCGGATGCTGTTGTGGCTGAGGGCATCACACAAAATCAGATCTTTGGCTCGGAACAAATGCCCAATGGTAGTGACGTTGGTGGCGTGCCCTCCGACAAAAACAATGCTATCTTCGGTGCCCAGAAAATCGGCAATTTCTTGCTCTAGCTGTCGATGAATGGGGCGTTCCCCAGCGACGACTCGGCTGGCTGAGACTGAGGTTCCGTACTGACGAATGGCGGCTTCAGTAGCTTCGATAATTCTGGGGTCGCCGGAGAGGCCCAGGTAGTTATAGCTGGCATAGCTGAGTAGCTCTTGTCCGTTGATCTGGGTTTTGTCGCGGGCAATTCCTTCATGGACTTCAAAGAATGGATTGCCCAGTTTTTCAACGCGATCTAAATCTTGCCGGAGGTTGAGGTATTCCGGTGATTTCTGGAACAGGTAGAACTCAGTGGGGATCTCAGGTAAGGCTTTCTTGGACGATAGATGAGCAGGTTTTGCCGTGGGCTGAGGTTGAGGGTCAGGCGTTTGGGTTTTAAGAGAAGGCGTAATAGCCGCAGGCCGATCAGAGACCATCGAAATGTCCACCACCTCGGTAGGGTGAGCACCGCTCACCATCCCCATCCTTATGTCAGTGCCATTCTCAGGCGGCTCTAGCTGTTGTGGCGGCGGCTCCAATGCAACAGCAGAAAGGGTCTTGGTTCCAATAAACTGGTTCAGGTGCTGGGCCAGAGATTCGACCGTAGGATAGTCAAAGAGTGTCGTTTTCGAAATGGTGCGGTTGAAGCTTTTCTGGAGTCGGTTATTGAACTCCACCGCCATTAGGGAGTCCATACCGAGGTCGGCAAAATTATCTTGGGGTTCGATTAGATCTGCAGAACTGTAGCCCAACACTTTGGCAAGCTGACTGCGAAGGTGAGTTTGGATAGTGGGGATGCGATCGCACTCCTCAATCCCCACCAATGTCTGCATAAACTCCGATGGACCCTTCTTTTCTGCGGTTGGACGAATCTGCTCTAGGAACGGAACAGCCACCGCTTCTGGCAACTGGGGAATAAACTTCGACCAGTCAATCGGTAGAACGCCGACCTGGGCAGAAGATTGAGTTAATAGTTCTTCTAGAATCGGGAGACCCTGCTCCGGCAGAATGGCCTCAATGCCCTGATCACTCATGCGCTGCTGATCAATGGCGGAAAGCTGGGCGGCCATCCCTGCCTTACCCCACGGTCCCCAGTTGATGCTGAGTCCCGGCAGTCCTTGGGCGTGGCGCAGGTGCATGAGGGCATCCATGAAGGCGTTGGCGGCGGCGTAATTACCTTGGCCGGGGGAGCCGAGCAGGGATGCCATTGAAGAAAAACAGACGAAGTGATCGAGGTCTAAGGCTTGAGAGAGCTGATGGAGGTGCCAGGTTCCGGTGATTTTGGGGGCGGCTACGGCGGTGAACTGCTCCCAGTTTAGGGTGTTGAGCATTCCGTCATCTAGGACGCCTGCGGCGTGGAAAATTCCTTTTAATTGATCATACGGAGTCAACACTCGGACAACATCATCTCGCTGAGAGATATCGGCCTGCTCCACCTGAATCTGAATTCCCGCTTTCTGTAGTTTGTCTATTTGGGCTTGGGCAACGGGAGAGGGCGATCGCCTCCCCACCAAAACAAAATGCTGTGCACCCTGATCGGTCAACCACTGGGCGACTTCTAGCCCCAATCCGCCTAAGCCGCCGGTAATCAGGTAGGTGCCATCTTCTCGAATACCGGGGGAATGATGTTTGTCTAAGGTGACAACGACTTTACCGATGTGCTTGGCCTGAGCCATGTAGCGAAAGGCGTCGGCAGCTTTTTCAATCGGGAAAACTTTGTGAGGAAGCGGTGCTAGAGAGCCATCTTCAAACTGACGGAGGAGCTGAGCCAGCATCGTGGCAATTAAACCTGGATTTTGCTGAGAAACCTCTAGTAAATCAAAGGGGGAGTAGGTTGCGTCTGAACGAAGCTGAGCCACTTGCTCGGCATCCCAAATGCCGATTTTGCCAATTTCAACGAAACGGCCTTGGGGGGCGAGAGTCTCTATGCTTTTGGGAATAAAGTCTCCGTTGAGGCTGTTAAAAACAATATCGACGCCCTTGCCGTGGGTTAATTCCATGAGCTGATCGGCAAACTCCAGAGTGCGGGAGCTCATAACATGTTCAATGCCCATTGATTTGAGAAAATCCCATTTGCCAGGGCTAGCAGTAGCATAGATTTCGGCCCCGATCTGCTGAGCAATCTGGACTGCAGCTTGACCGACGCCCCCTGCTGCGGAGTGAATGAGGATGCGATCGCCCTTCTTAATTTCAGCCAGCTTACACAGACCGTAGTAGGCCGTCAAAAAGGTGGTGGGTAGCGTTGCTGCCTCTGCAAAGCTAATCTGTTCTGGTTTCGGAATCACAAACCGGGCATCAACGGTGACGAACTGTCCCAAACTGCCGACAGCCTGAGCCGCGATCACTGAGTCGCCAATACTCAAGTGTTCAACATCAGCCCCAACTGCGACGATCTTGCCTGCACACTCTCCGCCGAAGGGAACGTCTGCGGCTTGGGCAAATCCCATCTTTTCAAGATAGGGCTTCAGCATTCCGAGGGCGTTGAGGACATCACGGAAGTTGATGCCAGAGGCACACACTTCGATTTCAACATCGGTGGGAGCTAAAGAGCAACGCTCTGCAGGCAGCAAAGAGAGATTATCTAAAACGCCGTATTCAGTGAGACCTAGCCGGAAGGCTCCTTCGGGTCGCTGGGGGGCTTTCTTTTGATGGCTGGGGACTAGGCGGGCACCGTAGCGATCGCAACCCCGAAACGCAATTTGATTCTCACTATCAGGCTGGCGCAAGTTCTGAACTAGAGTCCCTAGATCTCCATCAGAGCGTTCAGCATCTAAATCCACACAAACGCAGTTCAGACCAGGTTGCTCTAAACGAATCACTCGGCCCAGTCCCCATATCGGAGCCTGTTGCGGTGCGGCTAGTTGCTCTGTAACGGCCTGCGCTCCAGCGGTGATTAGCCATAGCTGCGGGGGTGAGGCTTCGGGTGCGATCGCCTGCACCAGATGCAAAACAGATCCACAGCTTCGCAGTTGAGCGTCTTGGAAGTCGCTCGAAGCCTGTTCTAAGTCACCACTGTCTAAACTCCACAAATGAAGAATTTGATCGGGATGCTGATCTTTTACAGCTAACGTCTGCCAGAGCTGTTGAAAGTCTTCGAGCTGAGCCGGATCAACGATATGGCTGTTTGCTGCAATTGATGCCCTAGAGGAGGGATAGACCAAAATACAGCGATCGCCCTTTTCTTCTAGTTGAGCAGCAATCTGAGTTGCCAACCCTTTTTGATCGGCAAAAATCAGCCATCGCTGAGGATCAGACTGTTCGGTAGATTCTGCAAGAGGCTGCGGTTGCCAAGTCAGTTCGTAGAGCCAGTGATCAAGCGGGTCTGCCTGGTTGACCAATCGTCTTAGTACGGCGGGGCTGACGGACTGGAGTTTAAAATCGATGAGTTCCGCCAAGATCGTGCCTGCATCATCCATTAGCTGTAGGTCAGCCTTACGGAATGCTGCAGAGTTTTCACTGGGCTGAAGCAGGGCGTGGCACCAAATATTTCGACCGGGAGAGTGATAGAAATGGATGCGATCGCATCCTACAGGCAAATAGGTAGCACTCTCATCTGTGAACACTGCTCCTAGCGTTTGCAAACAAGCATCTAACAAAGCAGGGTGGACTTGGTAGCAATCTGTATCTGTCACCCCATCGGGCAACGTAATCTGACTGAGTGCCTGTCCCTCTTTTGCCCATAATTTTTGAATACCCTGAAAACAAGGGCCGTAATTCAGTCCCTGTTTCTGGAGCGTTTGGTAGTGATCTACAACGTGAACAGCGGTCAGCGGTAACGCCTGCAGTACCTCAAGATCAACGGTAGGGATGCCACCCTTGTTGCCGACAATACGGCCTGTAGCATGACGGATCGCTGGGGAAATATCCTCTCCTGTTTCAAAGCTAAAAATCTCGAATTTGTAAGCATCTTGTTCAAAAACAAAGACAGATTGCAGCGTATGATTTTTTGTCAGCAGTAACGGTTGCTCAATGGTGAGTAACTCCAGGATGAATACATCGCTGTTGCAAAATTGCTGTAATCCAGTCGATGCAGGCTCCATGTCGCCGAGTTGCGGTGCTGCTGCCAGCGCCATTTCGATGTAAGCTGTGGCCGGGAAAACAGCCTGTTCGAGTACACAATGATCGCTGAGATAGGTCAGACTCTCAGCACTAATCTGAGCCTGAAACCGAATTTCAGCCGAACCTGCAAGGTGCAGTTTTTCGCCCAAGAGAGAATGGATTTTTGATCCGTTACCGTTGAGGGACCAGGGTTTAGATCGCATCCCCGGCAGCTCCGCGACATCCCACCAAAAGCGTTGCCGCTGAAAAGGGTAGGTGGGCAGATGGATATACCGATAGCTGGGGTAAAGTTTTGCCCAGTCTACTAAAACACCCAAGATATAGAGTTGGCCGACACTGCGCCAAAGCTGAGCGGGGTGTTCGGGGCGAAGGCTGGGGAGGTAGAGAGAGTTCGGAGTTCGGAGTTCTTCTACAAGAGATCGCGCCATTCCGCACAGGACTGGTTTTGGACCTATTTCTACAAAGGTGTGGTAACCCAGCTTGTGCAGCGTTTCCATTCCGTTTTGGAAACGCACTGGCTCCCGCACATGGCGGCACCAGTAATTTGCCGTGGCGATGTCATCGGCAATCAAATCACCCGTCAGATTCGACAGGAGAGGAATCTGCGGCGCGTGGTAGGTGATTTGTTCAGCAATCTGCTTAAACTCCGCCAGCATCGGCTCCATTAAAGCCGAATGAAAGGCGTGGGAAACCTGGAGAGGGGTTGTTTTGAATCCGGCGGCGGTGAGCTGGGTGGTTAGGGTTGCGATCGCATCCCCCTCCCCAGACAGCACTAAACTTTGAGGTCCGTTAATGGCAGCAATGGTCACTGCCTGCCCGTCGGGCAAAAAGTCTTTGATCTGTGCTTCACTAGCGGCCACCGCCACCATTGCGCCTCCCAGCGGCAATGCCTGCATCAATCGACCTCGCGCCGCAATCAGTCGGAGGCCATCTTTGAGGCTGAAGACCCCGGCGATGCAGGCGGCAACATATTCACCGACGCTATGGCCTGCTACGACGGCAGGGGAAATACCCCAAGACTTCCAGAGCTGGGCGAGGGCATATTCGAGGGCGAAGAGGGCCGGTTGGGTGTAGGCAGTTTGGTTAAGACGTACCTCCTGCGGAGGGGCTTCGCCAGCGGAGTTCGGAGTTAAGAGCTGAGAGTTTTGAGTTTTGAGCTTTGAGTTTTGAGTTTTCTTTTTTTTCTTCTTCTTTCTGGCTTTTAAAGAGGGGTAGAGGATTTCCAGTAATGATGTCTCTAGATGGGGGCGCAGGATTTTGTCGCAGGTATCAAGGGCTTTGCGGAAGATGGGTTGAGTCTCGTATAGGTCTTGGCCCATACCTTCGTATTGGGAACCTTGCCCAGTGAATAGAAAAGCGAGGGGAGGATTTTGAGCGGCGGTGGCTTGGAGGATATTTGGGGATTCTTCTCTGGCGAGGAAGTCGAATAGTTGAGATCGCAATTCCGCCGTGGAATTAGCAACCAAGGCTAAACGATGAGAAAAGGAAGTGCGACGGAGATTGGCTGTACCGCAGAGGTCGTTGAGATTGAGGTCTGGCTGCTGTTCAAGCAGGGTGAGATAGCGCTGTACTAGCGCTCTGAGTGCTGCTTCATTCTTGGCCGAGCAGGTAAAGGTGTGATGAGTAGGTGTTTGAACCGGAGTAGATGGTTCCTGGGGGGGCGCTGCGGCCATCACCACATGGGCGTTGGTGCCGCCAAAGCCGAAGGAGTTAACGCCGGCGAGGGCAGGGGCGCTGGAGGGCCAGGGAGTCAGCGCTGTCTGCACTTTGAAGGGGAGACTGGCAAAGTCAATGGCGGGATTGGGGGTCTCAAAATGGAGGTTGGCTGGGAGCTGTCGGTGTTTGATACACAGTGCGGTTTTGATTAGTCCCGCAATGCCTGCAGCCGTTTCGGCATGGCCGATGTTAGTTTTGACCGATGCGATCGCACACACGTCCCCCTTCAAACGCCCCTCAACCAGTACCTCACCCAAAGCCTCCATCTCTACCGGATCGCCAATCTTCGTGCCCGTGCCGTGGGCCTCGACATACTGCACCTGACCGGGTGAAACACCTGCCTGCTGATACGCTTGCCGTAGAACCACCGCCTGCGCTTTGGGGTTCGGGGCCGCCATTCCATGACTGAATCCATCCTGATTGACGGCGCTTCCCTTAATCACCGCGTAGATAGGGTCGCTATCTGCTTGGGCTTGGGCCAGTGGTTTCAGGAGCACAATCCCAGCCCCTTCACTACGGACATAGCCATCAGCACTGGCGTCGAAGCTTTTACAGCGACCGTCGGAAGACATGAAGCCTCCCTTTGCAAACCCAACGGTCACCGTGGGCAACAGCAGCACATTGACGCCCCCAGCCAGCGCCTGGGCAGATTCCCCAGTCCAAATACTTTGGCAGGCCAAATGGACGGCAACTAGCGACGAAGAACAAGCCGTATCCACCGCTAAACTCGGCCCCTTGAGGTCATAAGCATAGGAAATTCGGTTGGCGGCAATGCAGTTGCCCGTCCCCGTGGTGGCGTAGGGATCGTTAACCGGATCCTGCCACATCATGATCGAGTAGTCGTGGGTGCCGACCCCAATAAACACGCCCGTCTTAGAACCCCGCAGGTGTTCTGGAATCTGGCCGGCATCTTCGAGGGCTTCCCAGGTGACTTCTAGCAGGAGGCGCTGCTGCGGGTCCATGCTGGCAACTTCGCGGGGAGCAATGCCAAAGAACTGGGGGTCAAAGCAGTCAATATCATTAATAAAGCCACCCCAGCGAGTGTTGGCTTTATTAGGGGTGCTGTGATTCGGGTCGTAAAACTGTTCAATATCCCACCGCGATTTGGGAATTTCGGTGATCGCATCGACGCCATCCTTAAGGAGTTGCCAAAATGCCGCTGGACCCTCCGCACCGGGGAATCGACAGCCGATGCCAATAATTGCAATGGGAGCCTGGGTCATGGTCGTCGTAGGGAGTGCATTCTGCAAGAATCACGGTTCCTGTAGTTTCAAAGCATACAACGAGTGTGCTAGGGAACCTTCAGTACTCCTTGTTCAAGGAGGGTCAATACTTCTTTCGCTGAAAACGATCGCTTTTCTGCAATGGCCAGCGCCTTGATGTCTGATCGAAGTTGCTCGTACTGATTCTGGGTCAAAGATTGGTTCAAATGGGTTTCAAATAAATAGCGAAAACTGCTGGCCCCGCTGCATTTGCCGTACCAGATATCCGGTTCACTGTGGGGGAAGACAGAATAGCTGTTGCGATCGCGCAGCAATGAACTGACATGAATGCCCGTTTCAAATCGTTGCGATTGTGGCGAATAGGGTGGGTTGGCCCAAATGCCGCGCTGGGCGAGGTCATCAGTAACGCGATGGAGGGCGTCATAATCAATCCCTTCAACCACCCAGCCGAACCGTGCTCTAAGGCCGAACAGTACCTGCTCTAGGGCCACATTACCGGCCCGTTCGCCAATGCCGCCAAAGGTGCCAGAGATGCCCATTGCCCCTGCAAAGATGGCTTGGATCGTATTTTCTAACGCTAGCCCCATATCGTTATGAAAATGCACCGCCAAGGGGGCGTGATCGCTGCACTGGAGTAAATCCTGAATCCAAATATAGGTTTTTTCGGGCGTTAGGACACCGACAGTATCACAGAGTAAAAAATAATCGATGTGGGGTTGAAAGGTGCGAATCGCTTCCACTAAAAAATTAAAATTTGCACGACTTGCATCTTCAGCCGCAAAACAGACTTTTAGCCCAACTCTGGTCGCATACAGCAGATTATCTAGTACTTTCTCAAGCATTCTGCGGCGTGCAGCCTTGAGCAAGGTTTCAGGAAGTTTTCCCTCTCCGTATCGTTCATGCTGTTGAATGTCTGGGTCTCGTAAACAGAGGAGGCGATCTGAAATCGCATGGAACAGAATAATTTGCTGGACGCCACAGGACTGCGCTTGATCAATATACTGACGACTCATCATCGTCGAGGCCACCACCTGCTGCTGGAGTCCGTGGGTAATTAGATCCTGAACGAGAGCGGCTTCACTGTCATGAATGGCAGGCATCAATGCGATCTGGTGAACGCCTGTCTGGGCAATGAGCTGGGCTAACGTGCGTTTCGCCTCATCATCCAAAAATAGACCGACCTGTTGAATGCCATCTCGAAGCGTTTCATCAGATACCTGTAGCTTAATTATCTCCATAGGGGGTGGATCAGTTTGGGATCAATGACCAACGAATAAAACAAAGCTATTCTAATTCAAGGCAGGAGCCATTCCAAAAATAGCCGGTTAAAGGTTAGTGTCACAACTTATCGTCAATAAGTTCCCAATTGGGGCGAATTGAGCATTAGTGATGGCTCTAAAAAAGGGGGCATCCGTCTATGAAAGGGTGGAATGCGATTCAGTAAGCAAGCATGGACTACGATACAGCCTTAAACAAACCCAAAGCCATTCGTCATGGCTGCCCCCTAGCGTCAGACTTTAGAGGTGATGTGGCGCTGTCGTCTGTGTTGGAGAAAGCCGCACTGACCACGGCGGGGGTGACCTATATTCAATCGCAGGGCGTTGTGAGTCGGTCCTATGCCGAAATATTTGATCGAGCCAGACGGATCCTCAGTGGATTGAGGCTCCTTGATACTCAGCCACGGGACAAAATTATTCTGCAGGTCAACAATAACCCCACGTTTATTGAATCGCTGTGGGCCTGTTTATTGGGTGGCTTTATCCCTGTTCCCCTTGCCCCTGCTCTGAGCTACGAAACCCCTAACCGGAAGGCGACTCAGTATCTACAGACACAGCAGTTACTGAATGCTCCCATTATTGTGACGAATCGGGAACTGCAGCCGTCTTTGCAGACGTTTGTTGAGCGTCATGCTCTAGATCCGTCTCGTGAGGCTGGGGGGTCTAGGGGGGTGCGGGTTGCGATCGCAGAGTCTCTCAGAGAAAGCCCCCCTGCCCTGAACTGGGTTACCGAACCAACCCAAGGACCAGCCCTCATTCTGATGACCTCTGGCAGCACTGGAATGCCGAAGGGCGTCATGCTGTCGGCGCAGAATTTACGGGTCAGCGCTGCCGGTATGGCGAGTGCCAATGGCCTAACGGCGGCTGATATTGCCCTTAATTGGATGCCCCTAGAACATGTCGCCAGCTTAGTGATGTTCCATTTCACTGAGGTTTGGTTAGGGTGCCAGCAGATTCAGGTGGATAACGGTCTGATTCTGCAGGATCCGCTTCGATGGCTGGACCTGATTGAACAGTACCGAGCAACGGCGACTTGGGCACCTAATTTTGCCTATGGCTTAGTCAATGATCAGGCGGATAAGATTCAACAGCGGCACTGGGATCTCTCTTCGATGCGCTG
>JBAUJD010000462.1:0-4478 GCA_049683515.1 Thermosynechococcaceae cyanobacterium
AGGCGCTCCAAGACGCGGGGATAGCCGTGACTAAGATTGCTGATTACACAGGAGCACCAGAGATTTTAGGGGGTCGGGTTAAAACCCTGCATCCTAAGGTGCATGGCGGTATTTTGGCTCGTCGAAATGTAGCGAGTGATCAGGCTGATTTGCAAGCTAATGATATTGAGGCCATTGATCTGGTGGTCGTGAATCTATACCCCTTTGAGCAGACCATTGGGGCACAGCAAAATCAGGGAGTTACCCCTGCCGATGGCCTCACTGAGGCCGTAGAGCAAATCGATATCGGTGGGCCAACTATGCTACGGGCGGCAGCGAAAAACTTTGCCCATGTGACAGTACTCTGTGACCCTCAGCAATATGATGGGTACCTACAGGAACTAGAGCAGAATAACGGTCAGCCGTCGCTGGCATTTCGGCAGCGTTGTGCGAGGCAGGTGTTTACGGTGATGGCGGCTTACGATGGTGCGATCGCAACCCACCTAACCCAAGCCACATCCACAGAAGCAACACTTCCCCAACAGCTCCAAATTACGGGAACCGCCTTGCAAACGCTCCGCTACGGCGAGAACCCACACCAGTCTGCAATCTGGTACCAAACCGGAGCCGCCCAAAGCTGGGCCGGGGCCACCCAACTCCAGGGAAAAGCCCTTAGCTACAACAACCTCGTCGATTTAGAAGCCGCCCGCCGCATTATCGCTGAGTTTGCCCAACCCACCGAACCACCCACCGTTGCGATTCTCAAGCACAATAATCCCTGCGGCATGGCCCAGGCCGATCAGCTCGTCACCGCCTACCAAAAAGCCCTTGCCGCCGATGATGTCTCCGCCTTTGGCGGCATTGTCGCCGTCAATCGCCCCCTCGATGCCGCCACCGCTCAAGCTCTCACCCAGCTCTTTTTAGAATGCATCGTTGCACCAAGCTGCGACCCCGACGCCGTAGAGGTCTTGAAGCAAAAGAAAAACCTAAGGGTGCTTACCCTCAGCGATCTGACCCAAGGGCCACCAATGACCGTCAAAGCCATCGCTGGGGGCTGGCTCGCGCAAGCAGCAGATGAAACCCTAACCCCCATCAGTGACTGGCAAATTGCGACGCAGCTCAAGCCCACCGAGGCTCAGCTAGCCGAAATGATGTTCGCCTGGAAAGTCTGTAAGCACGTCAAATCAAACGCCATTGTCGTCACCCGCGACCACACCACCGTCGGCGTCGGCGCGGGACAGATGAACCGAGTCGGGTCTGCAAAGATCGCCCTAGAGCAAGCCCAGGATAAGGCCCAGGGTGCAACCCTTGCCAGTGATGGGTTTTTCCCCTTTGATGATTCAGTTCGCACCGCTGCCGCTGCAGGCATTGTTGCGATCGTTCAACCGGGCGGCAGCATCCGCGACGAGGATTCCATCAAAGCCGCCGATGAACTCGGCATCACCATGGCCTTCACCCAAACCCGCCATTTTTTACATTAGACCTTGCCACACAGCCTGAAGGGATTCCGTTAATGAAGCTACTCTAGGCATTGATATCAGGATGGTGAGCAATGCTCATAATTCATAATTCATAATTCATAATTCCGAACTCTCATGCCTCCCCACTTCCGTTTCGGCATCATCAGCGACCTCCACATCGGCCTGCCCCACACCGTTCAAGACAATCCCTATCGCTTTCACATGGTGGAGCTAAGTATTCCGGCCCTAGAGTCGGTGCTGGAGCATTTTAGCCAGCTTGACCTGGATTTTTTACTGATTCCAGGCGATCTGACCCAAGATGGTGAACCCGAAAATCATGCTTGGCTCAGTCAGCGATTGACGCAGCTCCCCTACCCGGCTTACGTGATTCCGGGGAACCATGATGTTCTCTCTCCGGTAACCACTAAAACCTGTATTGGTTTGCAGGAATTTCCGGGCTACTACCAAAAGTTTGGCTATCTCAACCCAGAGCAACTGTATTACACTCACGAACTCTTGCCAGGAGTGCGACTCATTGCCCTCAACTCTAATCAGTTTGATGGTGAGGGGAAACAGCTTGGGGCTCTAGACGAACAGCAGATTATCTGGCTGCAGGCGGTTTTAGAAAAGACCGCCAATGAATTCGTGATGGTGATGGTGCATCACAACGTTCTAGAGCATTTCCCCAATCAAGCCGAGAATGTCGTGGGCAAACGCTACATGTTGAGTGATGCGCCGAGGCTACTCACCCTCTTGGAGCAGCATCAAGTGCAGCTTGTGTTTACAGGACACCTGCATGTGCAGAATATTGCGGAGCAAAATGGACTTTATGACATCACTACTGGGTCATTAGTGAGCTATCCTCACCCCTATCGCGTGATCGAAGTCCGTGACGGGATGGTCAATATTGAATCGTTTCGGGTGCGATCGCTTCCCAACTGGCCGACTCTGCAAACCACTTCGCGGCAGATGATGGCACAGCGCAGCACTCGATTTATAACGCACTTTCTGATGCAGCCACCGCTGAATCTGTCCCAGCAGGAGGCGGCTGATCTTGCGCCTCAGCTCACAGACTTTTGGGCGATGGTGGCCCAAGGCGATAGTGCTCTGTCTTATCCTGATTTACCTGAACTGGTTCGAGAATATTTTGAATCATTCAGCAGTCATGGCCCTTCAGATAATCAGGGTGCGATCTCACTGAAATCTTAATCTCAATCTGCTTGTATTTGAGGGCGAGTATTGCTGCACCACACAATAATTTCTACCTTTCTAGATAGGAGTCGGCTGTTGAAAATCTCAAAATGGAGCAAGAGACAATGAGCGGAGACGACGACAGCTTTAGCATTAGTCAGGGTTTAGAGCGAGCCGTTTCACTGCTGCGCGAGATTCCATCACAGCTCGACAGCTTACCAGAAACCTTTCCAGAGGTCGGGATCGGTGAAAATATGGCGCTTGATACCCTTGCACCTCATGTCCTGGGACAAGCAACAAAACTAGATGCACCAGAGACATTCGCCCACATGGACCCACCAACACCGTGGATCACCTGGGCAATGGCCCTCTGGAATGCGCGACTCAATCAAAATCTCTTGCACCAAGAAACATCACCGTTCGCCACTGAAGCAGAACAGCGAGTGATCCGTTGGCTCACCCCATTTTTTGGAATGGGAGGAGGTCATATGTGCTGTGGTTCCACAGTTTCTAATTTGACCGCGCTATGGGCAGCCAGAGATGCGGGAGGAGTTCGACGCGTTGTTGCTTCTGAATCTGCACATCTAAGCATTCGCAAAGCGGCCTCAATTTTAGGCTTAACCTACGAAGAGATTGAAGTTGATACGCACGATCAACTCAATCCCCAGTTCCTGGGTGATCTGACAGATGCTTGCTTGGTTCTTACTGCGGGAACAACAACCACAGGTGCGATTGACCCGCTCAATCTGGCCGGACGTTCGGCTTGGACTCATGTCGATGCCGCTTGGAGTGGGCCACTACGCTTATGCTCAAAATATGCCCATCTGCTGAATGGCATTGAAGGAGCTGATTCAGTCACAATGTCAGCGCATAAGTGGCTTTTTCAGCCCAAAGACTCAGCATTGATTCTTTTCCGAAATCCAGAACTGGCAAATCCTGCAATTAGCTTTACGAGTGGCTATCTTTCTGAGCCGAACATAGGGGTGCAGGGTTCGCGGGGTGCCGCAGCGATACCGTTATTAGCAACCCTAATGGCTTGGGGGAGAGAAGGCATTGCCGAACGCCTTGATCGAGCAATGGTCTCAGCACAAAATTTGGCAGAGAACGTTTCTGTTGATGAACACTTCGATTTATGGGCCATGCCCAAGACTGGGATTACCTTATTTCGGCCTGTCTCAGGAGAGACAAAAGAGTTCTACTCGCGTTTACCTCCTGAAATGCTCTCACTATGCTCGATTCACGGAACCCATTGGTTACGTTCTGTTGCGGCAAATCCACTAGCTGACGTTCATCGGATTTTGGTTGCCATTGAACAAGCTCATCCTGAATAGGGTGCAAAAAAGCAAAGGCTGTGTGTACTACGTGATTTGAAATGCTTGTCCAGTGGGGACATACTCATGGGTGTCCTGAGATTTGAGTTTGGCTCGAATTTCTTGAAAGTGTTTGATTGTGTCTAGGAGGTAAACGCGTTCGCCACAACTCAAGCACACGTCTGCCCTAACTTTCATTGAGGCCGTGTGTCCACCACCCCGAAGAACCTTGGTAACGCTTTTTTCTGTGAGTTCTCCCCCACAAATGGGACGGTGTTCAAGGTGTTCCATTTCTATCTGCTCTTGTCTGAGTTTACTGTTGTAGATCTTCCCCCGATCATTGTAAGTGCGTCATAGACTGTTTCCCTGCTGCGACCTCGATTATGGAAAGCCGCATTTCAACAGCAGATGTATGTGTATGCTGTTACTGTTTTCAACAATTTGCCCATGACATCATTCTGGCCTCAAGTTCTTGAACTATCTGACACCGTGACTCGCCGAGTCGGCGCACAACTCTTACAAGAGTATGGGCAGGTAC
>JBAUJD010000463.1:0-2181 GCA_049683515.1 Thermosynechococcaceae cyanobacterium
CACTTGTCTCGCCCCTTCTTCGCGCAGCAGTCGAGCCGCCTCAGTAATGGTGCCCGCCGTATCGATCATGTCATCGACAAGGACGGCTGTTTTACCAGCAACGTCACCAACGACATTCATCACCTCTGCGACGTTGTGAGCCTGACGTCGTTTATCAATAATAGCGAGGGGGGCGTCATTGAGTTTCTTGGCGAAAGCACGCGCACGGGCTACCCCTCCCACGTCAGGGGAGACCACAACGAGATCGGGCAGTTCCTTCTGAGAAAGATAGTCGATGAGAACCGGCGACCCATAAACATGGTCCACGGGAATATCAAAATAGCCTTGGATTTGGGCCGAGTGGAGATCCATCGACAGAATGCGGCTTGCCCCGGCCTGGGTGATCAAATTCGCCACTAGCTTTGCCGTAATGGACTCACGACCGGCTGTTTTGCGATCAGCTCTCGAATAGCCATAGTAGGGAATCACCGCTGTGATCTGTCGTGCTGATGCTCGCCGACAAGCATCAATCATAATCAGCAGCTCCATCAGATGATCGTTGACCGGGCGGCAGGTGGGCTGCATCAAATAAACATCGCAGCCACGAATCGATTCTTGAATTTGAACATAGAGTTCGCCATCGGCAAACTGCTTACCCACCATTGGCCCTAAGTCGACGCCAAGGTAGCGGGCGACTTCTTTAGCCAGGGGAACATTGGCAGAGCCAGAAAAAACCTTGAGACGATTGTTCTCAGGGACTAGGGGGAGAGGAGATTGCAAAGCCAGGGTTGCAGATGAGATCACGACAGGTTCCTAAAGCACATCCATCGAAGATTCTAGCACTCTCAATTTACCTGCCCATCGTTGAGTTTTGTCAGGTTTATTTGAGAAAGGCATCTAACCCCGTCGCTTCTGTAAAAATTCAGGAATATCTAGCCCAGAATTTGGCTTTCTAGGGGCGGGTTTCGCAGGTTTGCCAGCAACTTCAGCTTGGGTGGGTTGAGCAATTCGAGGGGGCAGCGGGGTCGAGGCCTCGGAAGAAAAACCGGTTGCAATGACCGTAATCTTAATATCGCCTTGGAGCGCTTCGTCGATCACAGCTCCGAAAATAATGTTGGCGCTTGAATCAACCACTTCATAAATGGTGTCGGCAGCAATGCCCACCTCGTGCAGCGTTAAGTCAGGACCGCCTGTAATGTTAAAGACCACACCCCGAGCGCCTCGAATCGAGGAATCGAGCAGAGGTGAATCGATGGCGGCGGTTGCGGCTTCTTTGGCACGAGACTTACCGGAGCCGAAACCAACCCCCATCATTGCAGAGCCAGCATCGGCCATGACGGCTCGCACGTCGGCAAAGTCAACGTTAATTAGGCCAGGGATACTAATGATGTCTGAAATACCCTGGACCCCTTGGCGTAGGATATCGTCTGCGATACGAAAGGCCTCCTGAACCGGAGTTTGCTCTGCTACCGCTGACAGAATTTTGTCGTTGGGAATCACAATGAGCGTATCTACCCGAGACTGCAGTGCGGCAATCCCTTCTTCCGATTGATGCATGCGACGCCGCCCTTCAAAGGTAAAAGGGCGAGTGACGACGCCGACGGTCAACGCGCCCATTTCTTTAGCGACTTCTGCCACGATAGGGGCCGCGCCGGTGCCGGTACCGCCCCCCATGCCACAGGTAATAAAAACGAGGTCAGAGCCTGCTAGAGCTGAAGCGATTTCATCCCGTGATTCTTCGGCGGCTTTTTGACCAATGGCAGGGTTGCCCCCTGCGCCCAGCCCACGGGTGAGCTTCTGCCCGACCTGAAGCCGCTGTGCGTCTGAACTTTGAGACAGAGCCTGAGCATCGGTATTGAGCAGCCAAAACTCCACCCCTAGAACATTGCTGGCAATCATTCGGTTGACGGCATTGCCGCCCCCACCGCCAACGCCCATTACCTTAATTGTGGCAGCACCGTGGGCCATTGTGCGATCGCTTTCTACTTGAACAGAAGGGGTTGCTGGAGCATCATCGGACCCTAAATTATCAAGAATCGAGTCTAAGTCATCAAACCCACTGGAACCAGAGGAAAACCCAGCGGAGGGGTCGTTCATACTGCCAGCATTAAGGTGATCTAGATTAATTTTCGAGCCTGGAGAGAGGAAACGATTTTGCTCTTCAAATGTCATTGGGGAAGTGAATAAACAGCAAATCTGAAC
>JBAUJD010000464.1:0-4387 GCA_049683515.1 Thermosynechococcaceae cyanobacterium
GATGTCATTGAAGGCGTTCAGTTTACGGATGGAATCAAAGTTGTTCAACAGGAAAATACGATCGCCGATACCATGAAACAGAAGGTCGCCTAATTTCTTCGGCATACACCAGATTTGACAATATCTCGCGATTTGTGTTGACATCGTACATACGCCTTGCCGTAGGATACGGATTATCTCAGCACGCAAAGCAACTCGTCGGGAGAGAGCAGACTATGAAAGTTGAAGCCCTAAAGCAACGTCTCGATCGCAACCGCTCGAGGACCAGTGTGACCATCCGGATGCCTGAAGATGTAATAGAAGACTTGAAGAGAGTTGCGCCATGATTAGGTTTTTCAGGTTATCAGCCTCTGATTCGCGCCTACATCGGTCAAGGTCTGCGAGTTGATTTAGAGCGGCTTGAAACTGAATCAATATGCATTGGATTGCAGAGTCTCTCTTTAACGTATACGCTATCACGTTTGTCCCTGGCCTAGCCCAATATCACAGAGAGCCGGGAAGATGCATTGAATTAGTATATAGTTATAGAAAGTATATACTATCTCGTCATGCCAAGGACATTCAACGCTCAGACTTCTGCGGCTGTGCTGTCGCCGGTTGCGGAATACTTCAAGATGCTCTCTGAGGTCAGTCGCCTCCAGATCTTAAGTTGTCTGCGAGCTGGCCCTATGAATGGTAAAGAAATTATTGAGGCAACGGGCATTGGACAGGCTAATTTATCTAAGCACCTGAAGGTGTTGGCGCAAACGGGGATTCTCTCTCGACGGCCCGAAGGCGTCACGGTATATTACGAGATCGCTGACCCGATTATTTTTGACTTGTGTGAGTTAGTATGCGATCGCATCACTGATCAACTACAGCAACGGGCCGAAGAATTTGAGCAGTTTAAAGATTTCATCAAGGTTGCTAAGGATTGAGAACGGCCCATGCCCGAGGGTCGCTTCCTGCATCGGTTTCCCTCAGATGGGCATTGTTTGGGTTTCGATCACAAACTGAGATCTTGAAGGCGATCGCAATCCAAAATTTCCACCTGCATCCCTTGTATCGAAAGGATGCCGTCGGTGCTGAGGCGATAGAACGCCCGTGAGAGGGTCGCGGGGATTGTGCCCAAGGCTGCCGCCAACTGGCTTTTGCTTAAGTCTAGAGTCACGATCTGGGTCTGCTGGGGGTGAGAGGGAGCTGGGGTGCGATCGCACAAATCAAGCAAGTAGGCAGCCAATCGCTGCGGCACATCCTTAAAGGACAAGTCTTCGATTACCTTGACTAAATGCCGGGAGTGCTGCGCCAGCGTGACCAGCATTTTAATGGCAATGTCAGGATATTGATGCAGCAGCGCTAGCAGATCGGTTTGAGGTAAAAAAGCAAGGGTGACAGACTCTAACGCCGTTGCCGAAGCCGGAAAACTTTGACCATCCATCGCGGCAACTTCGGCAAAGTTGTCTCCAGCCTCAAAGATATTCAGAATTTGCTCTCGACCATTGGCTGAGATCTGAAAGACTTTGACCCGCCCTGTTTTGATCACAAAGAATCCGGTGGCGGGTCGTCCCTGCTTAAAAATCAGGTCGCCTTTGGCGAAGGTTTGCAACTGGGCAACCTGGGCTAAGGCCGTGAGCTGTGACGCAGAGAGTCCTTGAAAGATAGGGGTTGTAGATAGCCAGTCACTTAATTTTGGTGCGCTCACGGTGGGCCTCGATGCGATCTCGGTTCTGTTGGATCATCTGCTTCTCTTAATACTAGCCCCGCTAGCAAAGCGATGGATGCTGCTATATTGCCTTGCTGCTGGCGATCTCTCATGTCCTCAATTTTAGGCACTGGCCTGCTAAGACCTGATTGCGATGGTCTCCGACTGACCTATATTCTTCAGATAGGCCGTTTTACAAGCAGTTGATTAAAAAGGCTGATGCCCGTTTTGATGAACATCTAGCGCGATTAGCGAAGGAAGAATAATGGCGAAAGGCCCGGTCTTACAGGAAATATGGGATGACCTCTCTGATGAGCGGAGGGAGCGGATCCAAACTCGTACTGATGAATTAGAAGCAGAGTCTCTGACGCTTCAGGAGTTGAGGAAGACGGCAGGGCTGACGCAAGCTAGTTTGTCTGAGGATTTGCAAATGCCTCAATCTAACGTGTCGCGCCTGGAAAAAAGCTCTGATATGTTGCTGTCTACTCTACGGAGCTATATAGAGGCTGTGGGCGGCACACTCAATTTGACCGTGGAACTGCCGGATAAGCCTCCCATTCTTCTCTCTGGATTGGGTGACTTACTCGATACCCCGTCTCATGAGTTGGATGATATTTCCTAGGAAGGGCAATCGACCCCAATACTCAAGCAAGATCCCCCCTAACTTGCTTGAGATAGCGTGCACCATAACTCTGCTAACTCTTCTGCCTCAAAGAGCTAATTTTCCTGCCTGATGCGTCCCTATCGGCATCATCCCTGTCTTTAGAAAATATAGTTACTATGGTTTCTATAGAAACTATTGCTCCAGAGCGCATCATGGCTGGTAAAACTATCTCTGCCTATACCGACATTGATACTGCAGATCGCATTGAGTCCATTGCCAAGCGAGACGATCTCCGTAAGGCTCAAATTGCAGGCATGGCTCTCAAGCTGTTTTCTGTTTTGCCCGATGAGGCCCGCACAGCATGGCGAAAAATTGAGACCTTTGGCTCCCCTGCCGATCTGGAACAGGCCATCGCTGATATCACCCGGATTCTGCTCAATGCCCAATCTGCGATCGCAACTCAACAGGTCGCCCAAGAGATCAACACTGAATCCTTAAAGGCGCTAGAAACTGAAGATGATATCCTCGCTTCTGCCTTAGCGCTCACCGAGTAGCACTGTCGTGATCGATAGTTTGAACATCTGTGTGGACCTCAATGTCTGGGTAGCCGCATTGCTAGCTGACGCCAAGGGAAGACAAAGCACGGCGAGTCAAAGCATTGTGGCGATTGTGCGCCAGGGCTACTGTCTATCCCAGCCGGTGCAGCTCATCATTTCTTGGGGGATGCTGAACCGCCTGCGTCAGGTGCTGACCCAAAAGCTGTAGGTGTCTACCTCTGCTGCAGAGCTGTACATCGATACCCTCACGGCCTACGCCCAGTTGGGTGAGTTAGACTCTAGCCCTCAGCTTACCCTTGGGGGAACGGGCATCGTGCCGATTCAAGATACTGAAGATGCTCATGTTTTAGAGACGGCTATTGGAGGAAAAGCCCAGGTCTTAATCACGGCTAACTTCAAAGACTTCATCTCGAAAGATACGTCGGTGGTCGTGCCGCAGCGCTACGCGATCCATTCCACTGTCGATCAGAATTTTCAAATTGTTCATCCCTATCTGTTCATGAAGTGGATAAGGGAGGGGCAAATTCCACTCATTCCATAAATCTCTTTCAGAGCTGTGATCCCCATTCCTATTGAACTCTAGAGCAGCTTCAATGTCTTTAGACAGCGGCGGGTCACCTCTGCTCTCGCTTTACTATCGTTCTCATTACGGATGTCAATATTGGTCGCAAAAAAGTAAACATTGTCGGCCTGCTCTACATAGCCGACGTACCAGCCGATCTGTGCCTTCTTGGGATCGCCAAAGCCATGCCAACCCGTTTTGGCCCGAATGGTATAGCTAGGGGTTTGCTCCATAATCATGATCGCTTTGACGGTGGAGACGACCTTCTCTGAAAAAGGCAGCTCATTGCGCTGCAATCGACGTAAAAACTGAATCTGTTGCTGAGGGGTAATCCGAAGATCGCCGTCTAACCAAAAGGTGTCAATCTTATCAGCGCTGCCAATGGCTTGGTTACCATAGCCCACCTTGGCGACCCACTCATGCATTCGTTCGTGACCAATCCGACGGGCCAAAACTTGATAGAACCAAACGGCGGAGAGTTTAAAGGCGGTCTGCATATTAAGATCCCGGTTCCAGCCTGGAAGCGTTCGTTCAACGCCGTCCCAAGTCAAAAGGGCTAGTTCGTTATCCACGGCACCCGTTTCTAGGGCAATCAACGAATTGAGAATTTTGAACGTGGAGGCAGGGGGGAATGGTTGGGCGTTGCGATTTGCATTGTGTTCATAGGTGCGATCGCGGTTTAAGTCGTAGATGACGATGGAGCCTTCTATGCCTAGGTCTTTAAAGTGTTTGGTAAAGTTGGCCGATGCTGTTTTGGTTCGCTGAGTCATCACCGGAGCTGTCGGCTCAGGGGCTAGCTTAGGGGCTGGCTGAGCCAATGCCGACTCAAGGGAGATGACCATTAAGCCCCCTGCCGCTAAATAGGTGAACCATTGAAATCGATGCTTCATCACACTCATATCCTGACACAGTCAAAAACAAAATCAGCACAGCGTTCTCGCCATTCTATAGTTGTCAATATTCGTGGTGCTGAGTCGATTAAA
>JBAUJD010000465.1:0-3644 GCA_049683515.1 Thermosynechococcaceae cyanobacterium
TTGATTTCGTAAAAGAAGACAGTGGGACCGTTGGCGAACCTGATGATGACGGCTGTTATGGTAGATGCGCTTGAGTAAACGCTGAGTTTCTGGATAAAGCACACGAACACACGGCATGGGCGCTCGAGCGATCGACAATGACTCTAGGATGACAGATAGTCAGTCTGATTTGTGTATTTAATTCTGAGCGTCTACTTAGCTCTACGGACAAATCCAGGCCCACGGCGAGGGCAACAGTGCCCCAAGTTCCAGATCCGGCTGCTCCTGTAGGCCAACTCCGGCTAGGCTCCAACTTTGCAGGGGCTGGTTTATTCGGCCAAGCATGTAGTGTCCCGCCTACTGCAGCTAAGGCTTTCACCATGCGGGTGCTGCGTTCTGCGCCCTGGGCACGGTGCGGCAAATCAGAGCGCTTTTCATACACCTGAATATTCAGGGTGTGGGTCTGGGCGACTGTTTGCGCTAGAGCATCCAGCCCAGCGGCATCACCTACTAGCCAGTTTGGGTAACGTCTCAACAGTTCTAGCTCTTGTAAAGCCTGTTCCCGTTGCTCAGCGGTGATTTGGCGGGGGCCAGTTACAGCAATGGTTTCCATCCTTTTTTGGCCTCCCGCCTTTTCCACTAGATGCTAAATTTCTGCTTGGCAGCAATAAACAGACTGCTAGCAGCACATCTTACTGATTCCTCTTCGGTTGCCATTCCTCCCAATTGATTGGCGGCTTGTCCCCAGCAGTAGCGATACAGCTTGCTCATCTCCTGTACATAGGAGGCAATGGCTTGCTTTGTTTCTGTCTGTAGCTGGCCTGACTCATCACTCTTGTCTGGTGGGGCCGATTGCGACCCGTTGACCAATAGGATGTTGTGCTTGGGTTTACCATTCCGATCTTGACCTGCAGGCACAAGCTGCACCTGATCGCCTTTCATCAGTTGGCTCACTTCGTCCCCTGACAGGTTTTTCCAAACCTTTGCCGTCTCTGATCCGTCGGGTTGAGACAGGTTCATAAACAGGGTGGGGTAGTAGTAGGTGCCTGCTTCGTAGCTTGATTCTCTGGGTTTCCCGATGGCCTCTACCCGGCAAAGTAAAGGGCTTACAACTTTTGCCATTGCTCATCTCTCTCCAATCTTTACTTACTAATGGCTTAATACAGGGGAGGCGTATACCTCCCCTGTACTCTAAAATTCGTCGTAGTCAGCGTCGGTGTAGGCCCAGTCGCAATCGTGAAAGTTCACGCCTCGGCAACGCTGGCCCCTATGGTTTTCTTCGTAGAGCTGGGCATGGGGTTCAGGGTCATCGGGCATGTTTTCACGAGCTTGAATTTCTAAATCGCGTTCAATACGTTCTTCCAATGTCAGTATCATGGGTTTACCTCATCTTTGGGTGAGTAGAGAGCGCTTCAGTTGTCTAGGCCGGGGCGCTCTCTTATGTTTTCTGAATTAATTATACAACTTTAACTTGTATGAAACAACAGCTTTAAGTTGTATTTTTATATTTTTAGTTGTATTTATTGAACTAAAAACGTGACTACAATGACTGGCGATTGTAGAAGTACACTATAGGGCAGAGTTCTATAGGTAAAACCTTGATTAAGTGGCATCTTAGAGAAGTGATGGCTAGGTATCGCGTTAAGGGCGTTGATCTTGCTGAGGAGATGGGAATCAGTACCAACTCAATCAGCAATCTTAGAAAAGCTGATACGTTGCCACGTATTGATGGACACACATTAAATTCTTTATGCATGAGCTTGAGGCGACTGTCACGAGCGGACATCACCTCTGCTGACTTAATTGAGTTTGTAGTAGATGAAGAGGGAACTAAGAGCAGCCAGCCCTAAGCTGCGTCTTCAAGGCACATCACTGAACTGAGGAGCTTTCATTGAGTAGCTTTTGAAAGGCATCTATGGATTCAACTAGGATTGCTTGCTTAAAAAGGGCTTGTAGTTGGTCTGTATCGTTCAGTTGAGTCACTTGCTCAACAACTGCTTCAGGAATCGCCCCAAAACGAACCTCTAAAGCGTCAGTGATGCTGTCTTGTCGGGTTTTTAGGGTTGTCCGCAAAATTGCTCGTCGCTCAACACTGGTAACGTATGGCATCTGTCTGTCCTCTTCAAACGCGCTCAACTCGTCATCAAACTGGTTTTCTAGCTCGATTGGCAAAGCCATTACCCAATCAATAAACCGGAAGAGTTCAAGAATATCTTCCCGGCCATAGCCCCGTTCATAAAGTCCTTTAACTAGCCTCAACTTCCACTGTAAACGGTCCTCCAGTTTCTGACGAGTGGCCTGAGCCTGCAAATGGGCAATCACAATGACTGAGAAAGGATTGGGATTTTGCTCTAGTTCAGGAAGCTGAGATTTGTAGTCAAGTAACTTCACCATTGGGAATTCAAGATTCACTTGACACCCCCATAGAGAATAGGTGTACCCCGTAGGTCGCCAGCTCACGCGCTTATCTGCCAGAACCGCTAGGGTAACGACCGGGAGATTGTAGCGATCGCGCAGCCGATAGTGATAGATAAACATCCGTTCGGCAAAGCTAGTTTCAACCTTCCCTTGAACCTCTAGATGAAGCAGAACCCAGGTTTCACTACCATCTTGCTGCCAGACCTTGACCAATTTATCAACGAGCCGTCTACCGAGTTCAGCATCCCGCACCACCTGCTGTAGTTCTTTGTCCAGGAACTCCCAACCCCGCTCCCAGTCAATCTCTGCATGAATCTGAGGGAACAGAAATTCTAGAGCTTGCGGGAAATAGCGCTCCAGAGCCTCCTTCCAAGGAGAGTCGTAGTCAGAGGGTTTAGGCAAGCTTGGCATCGACACAAGCGGCGAAACTGCCCCATTACGTTATCACTAACTGCCGACTACCCTGACCCAGTAGCAAGCAGCGATCCATTCGCTGAATTTCAATTGAGATAAAGATTGAGATAAAACTTATTGAGATAAAGATTGAGATAAGCTACAAACCTTGTCCAGCAATGATTACGCAAGCTTGGTATAGCTGATTTGTAATCAGCCGGTCGCATGTTCGAGTCATGTCACCAGCTTTCAAATATAAAAAGCCCTGTGCGATCGACACAGGGCTTTTCAGTGCTTGACTGTAGCGACTTTTATTAAAGCTATTGGGTCTTGTTGGACCTCGTTAGACCCGCGATTGAGACAAAGATTGAGATAAAACAATAGAACATATGAACTATTGATCTCAATCCAATATATGTACGTAAGCGAAAGAAGTCAAAAACTGGCAGCGTAAAGATTCGGGGCAGTAATGACCGCCTCCAGCTTGTCTTTACACCAGGACAAAGCCCTAGAAATCGAGCGGGATATTGCCTATGGCGAGTTCGATCCCAGTCACTTAGAAAAGTACAAGGTGAAAACGGCTTCATCGACACCAGATCCTATTGCTGCGGTTACAGTGACCAGTCCCACTCTGTCAGATTTGTGGAAGCAGTATAGTGAGGCCCGAACGGCTGGGAAATCTCCGGCGACGATATTCATTCAATTTTTCAAAACTTCATCAATTCACGCAATACCTTCGCCAAATCATGAGGAATTTTCAACACTGTTTCTAGGGTGTACAGCGCCTAGATTGGCAGCCTTTCTCAAGACCTGTGCCCAAGAAATAGGATCAGGTTTTTGTGGAAGCCATTTTA
>JBAUJD010000466.1:0-2712 GCA_049683515.1 Thermosynechococcaceae cyanobacterium
ATTTAAAGCTAAGGGCAAAAACGCTCCTACTCATGGGTAATGCTTCCCCCAGACGGCAGGCATCATGGAATAATGACAGAGAATCATGGCAACTGCGTTTAATCGATGCTGATTTTCTTCAAGAGGCTAAAGAAAGCTGCAGGAAATCATAAGCATGAAAAACGAGCGTTGCCAGAGCCTTAGCTTGATCTGTTGATATGCCCAGTCGCTGGCAAAACATAACTCTACCGCTGGAGCATGAGGCTCAACCCGATACGGCCCAGTTGGACAATATCAAAACCCAGATTGATCTGGTCCTGCTCGCCCTAGAGTCGTTGGTGGGGATTGGGTCTGAAGCTATTCTCCAGGCCTCTAAAGATTTAGACCTGCAAGATTTGGTGGGCGATCGCGTGGCGCTGTGGCGACTGCGTCAATCAAACCCGATGCGGCGCGGTACCGGCGGTCGCAAAAAGCTTGATATTGATGAGGCGCGATCGCTGGTACTGATTAGCTGTCACCTTGCCAAACAACATCAAGAGACGATTCGCAAAGCGGTACTGTTACTGGAAGAGACTGCGGAGCAGAACCGCCAACCCTATCAAATTGAACTGCTGGGTGACTATATAGACCAGTTCACCAATACCTACGAAGAACGCATGGAGACAGAGCATATTTCCAGCAGTTCCCTCAGCGATTTAGCCTTGAAACTGTTAATCGATTTGCTCTTTTACAGCAGCCCACAAGGGTCGCGGCGCTTATGGGTTGCCCTGTTAGATCGAGCGAACGGTCCAGGCTGATGCCTCTGAGATATCTGAAGACGCCTCAATCTATTCTGCCAATCGGCAGAATAGATTGATCAACGGATGTTAGTTAAATGCCAGGAACCAGAATTGAACTGGTGACACGAGGATTTTCAGTCCTCTGCTCTACCAACTGAGCTATCCCGGCGGACTCGGACAATTGTAACACCGAATTGACGAACCCGGATCAGGTTTTCATTTGTTCCAGCAGTGTCACTTCCCAGACTAGGCGGGGCTGGGCGTAAGAGAGCAAATAATGCCGAGCCGTTTCAAGACTCCGCAAGCGGTGAGCCTGTCCGTAGGTTTGCCAATAAATCTGCTGCAAGTAGTCAAGGAGCCAGAGCTGTTCTTCTAAGTCGAGGGACTGCTCTACGGTCTGGGCCAGGGCAAGGCAGTCCATTGCTGTAGATGGGCGGTGGTGACAGCGTTCAATTAACTCTGCCGGTATCGCCTGGAGCTTTTCCCAGGCGGCAAGGGCGGCCCCAGGGCTACCTTGGGCCATTGCTAGGACCGGAGCATGATTAAGGACATCCGTATGTTTGTCTTGGGTGAGAACCTGCTGCATTTGTGTTGCTGTCAGCGGCCTAAAGGGAATGTGCTGGCAGCGAGACACTAGGGTGGGCAGCAGACTATCGGTGGTGGGAGCAAGCAAGATTAACGTGGCATTTCCAGGTTCTTCTAAAGTTTTCAGCAACCCGTTGGCAGCAGACTCTCGCATCGTTTCAGCCTGCTCAATGACAATGCACTGGCGACTGGCTTCTAAGGGAGATTGGCTCAGAAATTGAGCGATCTGACGAATCTGAGCAAGGCGAACCTGGGGCTGGGCTTTGGGGGGTTTATCGCCCTTCGCCGCCAGCGCGGATACCGTGATCAGTTTGCCCTGTAGGGTATAGGTCGGTTCAATCCAGAGCACATCGGGATGGTTGTCGATGGATCGTGGCGAGGTGTTCTCAAGGAGCTGCTGCAAAAACGCTTGGGTGGCTAGACTCCGACCGACGCCGTGGGGGCCGACAAAGAGATAGGCCGGAGCGATGCGGTGGGTTGCGATCGCACGTTCAAGCAACATCACAGCCTGCTCTTGGCCGACTAGATTTGAGTAGGCGGATACCATTGTTGTAGGCGCTCAGCTATCACAGCTTGGATTTGGCGGGCAACGGTGTCAGGATCTTGAGCCGCATCAATTTTAACGGTTGAGGCTGAATTCTGAGCCGCGATATCACTAAACCCAGCCCGGATCCGTTGGTGGAACGCTAACTCGCTAGACTCCATTCGGTCAAAAGCTTGGTTCGCGCTCCGATCTCGCACACGGTCAAGACCGGCGGTGACATCAATATCAAGCCAAAAGGTTAAATCGTCTCTTAAGCCTGCTGTGGCAATGTGATTGAGTTGATGGATTAAGTCTAGATCAAGACCTCGCCCGTAGCCCTGATAGGCCAGCGTGGATGCAGTGTAGCGATCACACAACACCAACCGCCCCTGTTCAAGATGGGGGCGAATACATTCAGCAACATGCTGGGCACGATCTGCCGCATAGAGCAGCAGCTCTGCCTGATCGGTAATTGCAGGTTCGCTTGGGTTCTGGGCTTCAAGCAGCAAGGCCCGCAGTCGCCCTCCTAAGGCAGTCCCTCCGGGTTCACGGGTCGTGACCACCCATGGCTCTGGAACCTGTTTCTGACGTTGCTGTTGCCACGGGCTATCCATGAGCCAATCTTTTAGTCGTTCCAGTTGGGTCGACTTGCCACCACCTTCGCCGCCTTCAAAAACAACCAGCTTGCCTTGCATAGAGACCCAAAAAAGAAGTAGATCACAGAAAATTTATACTGGCTAATAGTTTAGATCGCCGTGCCGTGTTTAGCGCTTAGGGGGGCTGTCATCAGCAGAGGTCTTGAAAATCACTACGAGATCTGACTAGCGCTAGGTCTCAGAGCGATTC
>JBAUJD010000467.1:0-1845 GCA_049683515.1 Thermosynechococcaceae cyanobacterium
CCGTAGGGTGAGTTAAACGAAAACAAGCGGGGCGAGAGTTCTTCAATGACGGCCCCATGTTCAGGGCAAGCAAAGTTTTCTGAAAACAGCAGTAGTTTAGATTTTGGTTTTTTTTCGGCCTCGTAAGAACCGTTAGCATCGGCAGCTTTGGGAGTCCCCTCTAATTTAAGCGGCACCACATTATCTTTAGGCTCAGGCAGCACCTCCACCATCGCAATCCCCTCGGCCCGCTGCAGACAAGTAGAAAGTGAATCGGCTAAGCGCTCTTCGATGTCGGGCTTCAGGACAAGGCGATCAACGACCACCTCAATATCGTGCTTATGGTTTTTATCGAGTTCAATATTGTCGCTGAGTTCTCGCACCTCTGCATTAATACGGACTCGAACAAAGCCTTCGGCGGCTAAGCCTGACAGCAGCTTCTTGTGGGTTCCTTTTTTACCGCGCACCACCGGGGCCAGCACCTGAAACTTAGCTTTTTCAGGGAGCTGCATGACCCGGTCCACCATTTGCTCAATGGTTTGGGGCGTGATGGTGCGATCGCACTGCGGGCAATGCGGCTCCCCGGCCCTGCCGTACAGCAATCGGAGGTAGTCATAAATCTCAGTCACCGTCCCTACGGTGGAGCGGGGGTTATGAGAGGTGGACTTTTGATCAATTGAAATGGCCGGACTTAAACCTTCAATGGCGTCTACATCAGGCTTATCCACTTGGCCTAAAAACTGACGGGCGTAGGCGCTCAGTGATTCAACATAGCGGCGTTGGCCCTCGGCAAAGATAGTGTCAAACGCCAGCGAAGACTTGCCTGAACCCGAAACCCCGGTGAAGACAATGAGGCGATCGCGCGGAATCTCTAGGTCAATATTTTTGAGGTTATGCTGACGTGCGCCCCGAACCCTGATGGTGTTGCCTGCAGAGATAGGAGAGATATGTCCTTTAGCAGCTTGGGTTTGGCGTTTTTGGGCGTCAGCGCGTCGAGGCATAGCAGAAAGCGTAAATATTCCTTAACAATTCTACCGCTCTACCGCTGGAAAAGCTGTTTTGCGAGTGGGATTGAGTCACCAGGAATACCGGCTCCACGTCTCTCGCATGAAGACAAAAAAATAAGGATAGGTCATAACCCGTCCTTATCATTCAGTAGTGATAGTTTTAGTATGCCCAACCCATCACTCACTTAGTGCAGCCGCGTTGAGATCGTAACTAACTCTAAATCGATGCTGAACTTTGCCCTGTACTAGTCTCCACTAGTGAGAAGCATTGGCGGCCAGACCCACCTCAGCAGCAGCACGACCCAGCATTGACTGCTGTCGATTTTTAACCAGGGCGTGATGGCTCATCATCAACGCGCGAGCCATGTCTTTGACAGGATTGCTAACCGTCGCCGCAAAAGCACCCACGGGCGGTGTTGAGGCTACAGGGGCTGGAATCGACTGCGATGGACCTGTTTGATAAGGAACGCCTCGATACACCAAGTCCAAGGTCGGTTGCTGAACGGCAGAACGAGTGGTATTTCTAAATCTCCAGTCTAGACCGCGATATTTACCGACCACGCCTGTTGATTTTGTCTCAACCTGCGGAGGAATGTACTCGTAATTAACGCCTCGGTATGTAAGTTGCATAGCTTTCGCCTCAAATGTAGTGAATAGGAGGCGCGTTCCTTCGGGATGAGTCCCTACTTCCGTCCCTGTGTCGCCCAACTGCGTCTGAATGACAAGGGGCAAATAGAGATGAACGATTTATTTATGTATCAAATATAGCGGTTTTATCTAAAACTGTCAAATCGAATACATTTTTCGTCTTCTCAGTAGGATTGTTTGTTGAGAATGCTTGCACCCCGCTCCCATAGAC